>CAZWRI010000100.1:0-10817 GCA_964636115.1 uncultured Candidatus Saccharibacteria bacterium
GGCCAAGGCCGGCGGTCTGGTGCAAGCCTACGACCCCAAAGCGGTCGTTGAACGCGGCGAGCGGTTGCACGCCCGTGTCAGTCGCAAACCGAGCCTGGAAGCAGCCTTGCGTGGCGCCGACGTGGCCGTTATGGCTACCGAGTGGCCACAGTTCCTCAAACTCGACTTTACGGCCGCCCGGCGGTTTATGAAGGGACGCTTGATGGTTGACGCCATCAACGCCCTTGACCCCGCCAAAGTCCGGCGGGCAGGCCTGGAATCTCTGGGCGTCGGCCGCTGAGTAAAAATACTTGACTTGTCAAGTATTTTTACTCGCGTGCCGGTAGACGGACGCGTACTTACGACTGCGTGACAGCGGAGACAGCTGATTGCTACCTACAAACTTACGCTTGGCCTGTTTTGACCATGTTGCCAGCGGCTTGGAGTCCTTAATTAACGGCTCAAGTACTTCGATCAACTTGGCGACCATGGTCCGATCGACCATCGTGGAATTGATTCTCTTTACCGTTTCGCGTGGTATGAACAGATATTTGTCCAGGGGTGCGTCCTTGAATTTGATCAAACGGCCGTCTTTTTTGTCGCTGATCAGCTCGGGCAGGGCGAATTGCCCCGTGGTAATTACCGGCGTGCCCACGGCCAAGGAATCGACCACGGCCATACCGTAGGTGTCGCCGCGGGTCGGAAACACGAATAAATCCGCTGGTAGGAAGAATTTTTGCAAAATCTGATCCTTTGAATAGTTGGGCGCGAACAGATGCACGTTAGATAGATCGTACTTATTGATTAGTGGCCGGGCTTCACTGGACACGACGTACAAATTGACGCGCTCCGGGTACTTCTTATCAAGTTGCTTTACGGCTTCCAGCAGGTCAGGTAGGCCTTTCCTGCCCGCCTGATTGCCCACGAAGAGCAGGTTCAGTTTACTTTTGTCACTGATTATCGAATGATCGGCCCGCAGGGCACGTGGTATCGGAATAGTCGGGTAAATCACCTCGGTTTTAGATTCTAATCTGGGCCAATCAGCTCCGGCCATCTGCTTTAGTGAGGTCCTGGCGGCCCGGCTCCAGCAAACTATGGCTCTGCACTTTGGATCAGCCAAAAATTCGATCACCGATCGGACTATCTTATCGTCTTTGGAAAATCCCGTAAGCGAAGTCGCCCGTTCCATGTCCACTATAAAAGGTCGGTCGACGGATTTGACGTCGTTCGCGACCATGTTTACGAAGTGGTACAGATCAACTTCTTCTCCCGCCTTGGGGGCGGCGAAAACCAATCTGTTAATTAGTCTGATGCCGGTCTTTACCAACCGATTATTCTTGTGCCGACGATAAACGAAGAAGAGTCTGGATAAACCGTCTACGGGCCGCGGTACAGTGTACTTAACTCCCGGAGGTGGATTTTCCACCAACGATTCAAGGGCCTTGTGCAAGGGCTTGTAGTTGCGGTAAACGATCTTGACCTTCAGCTGGGCTCCGGCTGCCATAACGCAACATTATACGGCTTTATGGCAGCCGGAGCCACGGGGTATACTGATTAGGCCGTGAAGCGCCTATACGCCACTAGTGATAAGCATTTCGTAGAAGTCGTCCGCCACACCTCTTGGGCGTTGGTCTTGCTGATCGGCATCACCATCATCCAGTTCTTTTTTGATTTCTCGCTGACCCATACTTTCGGAGCCCACGGCTCAGGCATCTTTTACCTCTGTTTTTCCGTCCTGATGGTGTTGGCGTTGATCGGGCGGCTGGGAGTAGATCGGGCGGTAGTCAGATTCATCCCGCCGCTGCTTGCCGACGACCCCGGCGCGGCAGCCGGCGTCCAGCGTACGGCTACGCAATTGTCACTGGCTCTGACCATTCCCCTGGCTCTGCTTTTATTCATTTTAGCCCCGTTCTTATCACGCACGGTTTTCAATTCGGCCGATTTAGCCGTTTATCTGCGAATCTTCGCCTTTGCCATACCGCCCCTGGCCCTAAATTACGTCTACAGCGGCATTTTGCGCTCGCTCAAAAGGACCCAAGCGGCACTCAGCATCGAGCGTCTGACCATGTATGGGCTCGGCATTTTTGCGGTGGTAATCTTAGGTAACATCTACGGACTTAAGGGCGCGGCGGTCGGTTTTGTACTGGCCATATTCGCCACTACTGCCGAAGGAACCTGGTACCTGAAACGCTACATGCCTAAATATAAGAGTCTGGTCCCCTTCAGCCGGAAAAGGATGCTGGTGGTTTCGGCTCCGCTACTGTTCGTGGTTTTCGCGCTTCAAATGAGTGGCCAGGCCAGCGTGCTGCTGCTGGGGGCCTACTCTTCCCGCGCCGATCTTAGCATTTTTAACATCGCCCTGAGAGTATCGATGTTGATGAACCTGATCCTAAGTGCCGTCAGCGTGATTATGGGCACTAAGATTTCCGAACTGCACGCCGCCCGCAAGAAAGAGGAGCTGGAGCGGATCATCGGCAAGGTTAGTGCCCTGGGGGCCCTGATAGGCATCCCGACGTTCATCGTCTTGTCGATCTTGGCGCCCTTCTTACTAGGCCTTTTTGGCAAAGCCTTCCCCGCGGGCACTTCCACGCTGATCGTCCTGGCTGCCGGCCAACTAGTAAACGTGGTGGTCGGGCCTACGCTATTTATCTTGTCGATGACCGGCCATGAAAGGGCGTTAGCGCTGGCGATCGGATCATCCCTTATACTTAACGTATTGCTAGGTCTGATTCTGATACCTTCCTACGATGCCCTGGGCGCAGGCATCGCCACTTCCGCGGCTATTACGGCCTCCAACCTGGCAATGATGATACTAGTAAAGCGCTATTTGGGAGTCTGGTCATTGCCTTTTAAATATTTAGGGCTTTGGCTAAAAGTAAAGAAGGTAACCACTTAAGAGCATGCCTGGAAACACCCCTAAAGAGGTCCACTTATTTATCCTTTGGGAAAAAGGCCGTACCGCGGAAGCCAAGATCCTGGCTGACATCGCCAAACGGTTCAAGATTCTAAAAACTTACGAGGTCCGCTGGAGCAAAAAGAATTTTGCCCGCAATCTGTCGCGTTTTTACGGCACTAACCTGCCGCCCAACTCCCGCAAGGAGGTGCACGTGGGGAATGGACCGTTTTTAGCGGTCATAGTTGAGGACTCGCGACCGGTGCACAAGGTCCACACTACCTCCAAAGGCGATAAACGGGTCAATTCCAAGATGTTCCTGGCTAAAACCGCTCATCGGGAATGGACCGGCGGCGGACATCGTATCCACGCTACAAATACTCCTACTGAAGCCGATCATGATCTGACCTTGTTGTTTGGCAAAAACACGCACGACCTGTTCAAAGGCCTCAAAAGCAAGGACGGACGCAAGCCGGAACCTTGGCGTCACGACGTCGTCGGCGCCGACGGCTGGGACAGCCTGAAACAGTTTTTTTACGTGTTAAACAATACCATTGATTACGTGGTGCTGCGTAATTTTGAGCCTTTACCGGACAAGTATTACGCGGCTTCGCACGGTGACATCGATCTTTTGACGACCAACTACAAAGACATTTGCTTCATTACCAACTCCAAGCCAGCCTTCAAGAGTAATAACCGGGTACACAACCTAGTCAGGATCAACGGCGAGAAGGTTCGCTTTGATTTCCGCAGCTTGGAGGATAACTACTACGACGAGCGGTGGGAGCGGACGATGCTCGACCAGCGCGAGGTCTTGCGCGGGTTTTACGTGCCTCCCGAGGAAGACCAGTTTTACAGCCTGCTTTATCACGCCCTTATCCACAAACCGGAAATCGCACCGGATTATATCAAGCATCTGGTAGCCATGGGGGCTAAGTGCGGTTTATCTCTGGACGAACAGTCGTTCAAGAACGGCAAAGCGGTCAAGCTCTTGGCCGCTTATCTGCTAAAGCGGGATTACCGCCTGACCCAGGCCAATGATAAATCGGTGTATTTTCATGGCGGACACGCTCGCGTCATTGCCGGCGAAGGCGTTGGCATTACCAAGCAGCGACGGTTATCGGTACGGAATTTCTTAAAGAAACATAAGGTGCCGGCTAAGCACTACCTGCATAAGATTAAAAGGGTGGCTAGGGGTTATCGCAGTAAGCTGACGGACAACACCCATGGCGCTAATTAAAGTCTTGTTGGCGTCACGCGCCTTGGAGTCACCGCCTCGTGAAGGTGGCTTTGTCCTGTTAAGCGACCTAGGGCGTGAGCTGGCTGGACAGAAAGCCATCAAATTCTATGGCTTTTCCGCTACCCGCCAGAGTCAAAGCGGCATAGCTCCGGTAAAAGTTTTTAATCGTCCGGGCTGGAGTCTTAGTCTGCGCCTGCAATTCCTGCTTGGATTGTTCAAAAAGGCTTCACGGTTCGACATCGTGCATATGGCCCATATTCCCACCAGGCTAAACGTGATGTTGATAAAAGCCGCGACCTGGCGGGCCCGTCGGTCCGGGACCAGATTCGTGCAGACGATTACCGGGCTGCCGGATACGGGCATTAACGCCACGGATTTGGCAAAACTACTTTGGGGAGACGTAATAGTCTGCCAATCACCCAGTGTTTACAAAAAAGCTTCAAGGCTACGCAAAGACGTTGCCTTGATCGCTCCTTGGCCGCCTGTCAGTCGCGTCAGACTTGACGCTCAGCGACGGGCTCGCACTAGAAAGAAGCTTTTCCCGCAGGCCCGAAAAATCGTTATTTTCCCTGGTGAATTCGACCGGCTAGGCGTGGACGACAGTTTTGCCAGCTGCGTTGAGACTTTCCTGGATCGCTGTCCGGACAGCCTATTGGTGTTGGCTTGTAGGTTTGATAAGCAGGGTACGGCTGGCAACCTTCTACGCCGTTTCCCCAAAGGTGTCGTGTCCGTAGGCGAAACCGCCGAGATATTGCCGCTATTGGAGGCCGCGGATCTAACCATTTACCCGGTGCGCAAAATGGATAGCAAGTTCCAGCCGCCGCTGGTACTGGCGGAGTCTATTCAGCTGGGGACTCCAGTGCTCGCCAGTTCACTGATCGAACAGCAAGCTCCAAAAAACCTGGTAGTCTTCCAGGACGCTGACGATGGCTGGGAGGCTTTTGGACGTCAGATGGCCACCATGGTTAACGCCGCGAAAACCCGCCCCCGGACCAGCAGCCCGAAACCGTTCAAAGACATGGTCCAATCTTACGCCCGGATTTACGACCAGCTTGAGCCGCGGCGTTAGATAGTGAGTTCGTCAATCAGGAGGGCTAGTTTTTGGCTTTGGACACGCTGCGAGAATTGCTGCCGGTACAGTTCCCTGCCGCGCCGGCCGATGGCCGGTAGTTCCGATTGATGGTCTTTGGCCCATATTATCGCCTCGGCCAGTGCCGGCGCCGAGCCACGCTTGACGATCAAGCAGTTGTGCTTATCCTGAAAGGCCGAAGACGCCGTCGTACGACCAATGATCACCGGTTTACCAAGTGCCAGGAACTGGAAGGTTTTGCCGGTGATTACCCGGCTGGCCTGACCCGTGACACCAAAAGGCCCGCCTAGCCCCACGCTACTGCTTTGGATCAAGGCCGGTAGTTTTTGATAATCGACCCATTTCAGATACTTGACGTTAGATCCTATGCCCTCGGATTCGCCAAATCTTCTGACTTCCCGCTCCAGGCGGGCATTGCCGCCCACCAGCGTGAAGTGGATGTCTTGCAATTGGTGGGCGTCCTTAAGTCGTCGCACGGCTCCCAGGATCACCTCAATGCCGTGCAACGGCAGCATACTGCCGTAGAACAACACCTCGAACCGACGACCACGAGGCCTGGTACTCGCTTTACTATCAAATACCGATTCATCCGCCCCTACCGGTATGGCGACTACCTTGCGGGTAGGGACGCCGTAGTTACGCACCGCCAAGCGGGCATGCGCGTCGGTATCCGTCAGCACTTTGTGGCTGAGCCTCATCACTATTTTCATATAAGAATCCAAGAGACTGATCAGTGGTTTTAGGATGACAAAGACTTTTTTTTGATGTTCGTTAAGCAGCCAGTCATGATGATCTATGAACTCGTCAAAAATGATTTTTTTGCCAGCCATCGACGGATAGAGCGCCCAGAAGATCTCGTGCGCCCGGAAGCCGACTACGAAGACGTCGGGCTTGAAGCGCACGCGGGCGGCCAGCAGCCTGGCCGGCACCTCAAGGTAGCGCAGCGGACCTTTGTGGCGGTTCCTAATAACCAGCAAATCGACGCCCCGAATAGATGCCAGAGCGTTTACCAACGAGTTAGTCCGCGTGTAATAAGGATCTTTGTAACAAACCACGTAACATACGCGTTTTTTGGCCATGGCCTTAGTCTTTTTTATGCTCCAGGCGTTTGACTCTTTCTAGAATCTTCTCCTGGTTATTAAGCATGCGGCTTAACATGTCGGCCGACAGACCTAGAGCCCAGACTATGATGCTCATGGTCAGAAAATAAATGCCCGCAAAGCCGGCAAACTTGTACGGGCTGGGCTTGGACGCGATTATCCAGTGGATGAAAAAGAAGCTCAAGAAGCCCAGACCAAGCACAAATGGAACCAAGCCCAGCCAGCCAAAGAAGCGCAGCGGCGCAAAATCCCGGTACGAACGCAGGATGTTTACCGTACTGACCGCAACGTAACGCACGATACTTTTTACAACCCGTGATTTACGGTTACGAAAGTAACGCACTTTGACCGGTACCGAGGCTATCCTGAGCCGCTTCATTGCCAACACTTGGAAAGACTCCTGGGTGTAGGTATGCGTACCATCGGTATTCAACGCGTAAAGCGCCTTTCGGTTGTAGGCCCGGAAACCGCAGGTGACGTCGTGGAATTCGTGTTTGCTAAGCCGGCTGACCACTTTGGCACCCAAACGATTCCCCCAGTACTTAGCGTGATGCATGTTCTTGGGCCGTCGGTATTGGCCAGTCTGGGGATCGCTGAATCTATCGGCCGCCACGAAATCAGCCCGGCCCTTAACTATGGGTTCCACCAGCCGCGGGATGTCGCGCGGATCGAACTGGAGGTCGCCATCGATGTTGACGAAAATGTCTGCCTGGCTGGCTAGAGCTAACTCCACGGCCTCACGGAACCTGAAGGCCAGATTCTTATGGCTACCGTCGTCAACCACTTTGGCCCCGTGTTTGGCGGCGACTTTGGGGGTTGCGTCTTTGCTGCCGTCGTCAACCACCCATTTTTCAATCTGCTTGATACCCCTAATCTTAGGGGGTATGAGATCCAAAACGCGCCCAATGGTTTTGGCCTCGTCACGACATATCGAAACTACTAATAATCTCATAACCTCGAAGTTACATTTTAGCAATAATGGGCTGAAATAACATCTTTACGGAGAGTTGGAGACAATATAAGGGCCAGGTAAGTGGTATAATACTAAGAGCAAATACAAACAAAAATAATGGTAACCAATTATGCTGACAGTCCGTAGAGCTAAACGATATTTTAAATCACGCGGCCGCGTTTTTTACGGCCTATGCGTGCTAGTGGCAGCCGTTTTAGCGGTGCTAATCTTAGAAGCGACTAATACTACCCATCTGCTACATAAGGCCAAGGTGCCGGCCGTCATTCCCGTCAACTCCTCGCCTAACCAATCTCCCGGCGAACAGACCGAGGATTCCGGCTCGGCCTCAACTTCCAAGGGCACTAAGGATTCCCAGGCCACCGGCGGCTCGGAGAATTCAGGTAGCTCGGCCTTACCGCTTTACGCGCCTTACGGCGACTTCGTTAGTAATCATTCACCCAACCTTGGTGGTTCACCCGCTCCCAGTAGCGAATCGTCAGCCTGCAATACCACGCCGGGAGCCAGCTGCTATATTAAGTTCACTAACGGATCAGTCACGACTCGCCTGCCCACCAAAATCGCCGACAGCAATGGCGGCGTAATCTGGCAATGGGACGTCAAGGGCGCCGGTTTGACGACTGGTGACTGGACGGTCTCGGCCGTGGCCAGCTTAGATGGACAGACTAAGACCACCGCCGACCCCATCATGCTTAAGGTAGGTAAATGATTAAGAAGCTAGTTGTTTTTTCTTTAATCGGCACTTTCCTGCTGAGTATCGGCGCGTTCGGTTCGTCCAAGGTTGGCGCCAGCGTCAACTACAACAAGTTGATCGACGATTTTGTTTTTAGCAATTCTTCAAAGATGACTAGCTCGCAGATTGATTCCTTTTTAAACACGTTTGCCGATAGTTGTATTAGCACCGGCGCCAAATTCACCGCTCCCGACCCTACCGGCTATAACCCCACACATGGTTACCTGTATGGCAGTAACGTTTCCGCCGGCCACGTCATTTACGACGCCGCCCAAGCTTACGATCTCAACCCTCAGGTGTTGTTAGCCACCTTGCAAAAGGAGCAGAGTCTGGTGTCCGGTGACGCCGGGTGCAGTACTCTACGCTACACCGGGGCGATGGGTTATGGCTGTCCGGACGGCGGCACTACTTACCACTACAGTGGCGTCAACCTTTATTCGATCAACGGGCACGAAGTGACTTCGGTCAGTGGCACCTGTGTAAATTCGTCCAGCAAAGCCGGTTTTTCGCAACAGGTAATCCACGCCGCCTGGTTGCTGAAATTCGGGCAGCAGCGTTCATTAGGCAATACTGGATGGGCCGTCATCAAAGGCAACTGGGATAATTCTGACGATCCGGGCACATGTTACGCCGGTCCTATGACGCAAGGCTACCGTAAACGCTGCAGCTCCGATAAAAAAACCACTTATTTTGACGGCTACACTACGATCGACGGCACCAGTGTCCACATGGACACTGGTGCCACCGCCGCGCTTTACTGGTACACGCCGCATAAGGCTGGCAACCTTAATTTTGTTAACATCTTTACCGAGTGGTTCGGCAGCCCGTACAGCAATCCGGTAAGAATTACCGCGCTTAGCAAAAATACCACCGAGTCAGGGGGCACGGCCACGATTGAGTTCTCGTTGGTCAGCCAGCCCAGCGCCAGCGTCACAATCCCACTTTCCGTAAGCGATGCCAGCGAAGGTACTTTGGGCGCCACTACTTCAGTGACTATCACGACCAGCAGCTGGAACACGCCCAGCGCCAACGCCGTCACGGTCACCGGCGTGGACGACTCGTTGCACGACGGTGACGTGTCCTATAGCCTTATAACCGGTACGCCCAGCAGCAGTGACCCGGCCTACGGCAATCTGACTTCCGCAGACGTGCCCAACGTCACTCTGCGAAACGTCGACAACGAGCCGGATATCGTGATGGTCGGTGACTGGAACGGAAACACGAAAGATAGCATCGGTTTACGACGCGGCTATAACAACATGATCAACAACGGCTTTGACGGACACACCGACTACCAGTATAACTACGGTTCCGTGGACTATAACGACGATAGTGACGACCAGGTGTTGGTCGGCGATTGGAATGGTGATGGCAAAGACACCATAGGGTTTAAGGTCGGCAACGATTACATGCTGAATAACGGAGTTGACGGACACACCGACCTAAGTTTCAGCTACGGTGAACCTGGCGACGTGGCTTTGGTCGGCGATTGGAATGGTGACGGCAAAGACACCATTGCCATCAGAAGAGGCAACAAATTTTACATCAACAACGGCTTTGACGGACACACCGATTTTACTTTCAACTACGGTAACGGTACGGAAACGGTGCTAGTTGGTGACTGGAACGGTGACGGCAAAGACACCATGGCTCTTAGAGTAGGGCACACTTACTACATCAACAATGGCTTTGACGGACACACCGATTTTACTTTCAACTACGGTAACGGTACGGAAACACCGTTAGTAGGGGATTGGGACGGCAATAAAAAGGACAGTGTCGGCTTTAAGGTCGGTTATAAGTATTACATCAACAACGGCTTTGACGGACACACCGATTTTACTTTCAACTACGGCCGCAACTAGCCCGATACCTTATAAAGGTAAAAGGTGTTTTTGGGATATTTCACGGTGTCTACCAGCTTGGCGCAACTCAGGCTGATCGGCTTCAGGCTCAACGCGTAATTCACGTGTTGCAGGATAAAGGGCGAGCAGTAGAATTTGACTTCAAAAAGATTGGCCTTAACCAGATATAAATCGGCCGGCACGTGGGTGGTAGTGAACATGACGTGAGCTTTGCGATTGTATACCTGTTCGAATTTTTGGCCGCCCACCTGGCTCCATAAAGTTTTGTCCACGTAGATCTGCTCGCCTGACAAGTTGTGTCGGCCGGCCACCAAACCCATGTTTTCGTAGGTCAGGCTGTCAACCGTTACCCAAGTATCGGATGGCTTGGACACCCGCTGCATGTCTTGGACCAGCTGGCTATTATCCAGGATTCCCAGGCCCTTGTAGAGCGGCACGACGTAAAAACTGCTAAACAATGAGAATCCGAATAAGGCCGCCGCGGCTAAGAGCTGCTTTTTGGCCAGGGCCAAGACAATGATCAACCAGAACCACAGCGCCGAAAACACCATCAGCGTCTTGTTGCTAAAGACCTTTTCGTGGTGGTGGTGTACGTAGACCGTAACCAGGACCAGACCGATCAGGCATATCAGGCCATAGACGACTACCGAACCGTAATATTTCCAAAAGCTCAGCTTGATCTCCCGGACCTTTTTAAGAACAAAGGCGAACTGGATAACGCCCACCAGTCCAAGACCGATAAGTAAACGGGCGCCTGGCACGCGATTAAGTAATAGTGGTTTGTACAAACTATCGCCAAAGTGGATAAAACCACGCAACATGAACAAAGTGGCGCAAAGCTGGATAGCCAGGAACACCCAGTCGATTTTCTTTTGCTTAAGGTATTCGTAGACCAGAAGGAAATAGCCCGGCAGTAATAAGAACGGTAGCGTGAATATGAAGTTAGA
>CAZWRI010000101.1:0-1759 GCA_964636115.1 uncultured Candidatus Saccharibacteria bacterium
TACTGTTAAGAACCACGTCCAGGCTATTGCGTCCCGCCTCAACTCCCCGGATCAACCGGGCAAGATTATCGGCCATGGAGTTGAACGTCTCGCCCAGCAGGCTGATTTCGCCTCTACCCTTAAAGCTAAACCTATACTGCAGATCGCCCGAGCCGATGCGCCGGGCACCTTCAGTCAGTTTTAGAATCGGTTCGGTCAGCTGATGACTGAATAGCATGCTTAGGATAATCGCCACGGTACCGGCCGCCCAAAAGATAATTATCGCGACCGTAGAAACGTGGTTGACCGTCGCGTAGATACTGGATATGGGCTCCTCGGCAACTACCGCCCAATCAGTGCGCTCGATGCGACTATAGGTGCTTAGGACCGCGACGCCTTTTTCCGAGACTGTCTGCTGGGACTGCCCATGGGCCGTATCGCCAGAAGACAGAAAAGTGGCCACCTCTGCGGTTTTACTTTGGTCGGGTTTAGATTTGATAAATGATTGATTGGGGTAAGCGATCAGGAAGCCTTTGTCGTCCACCAGGTAGGCGTAGCCGCCGCTGCCCAACTTGTTAGATAAGACTGCTTGCCACAGGTTTTTCAGACTGACAGTAGCAATCAGCGCGCCATGGATGTCGTTGGGTCCACGGATAACCCCTGATTCCGAAGTGGAAAGCTGCGATATTTCTTGACTACTTTCCAGTTTGACTATCGGTACCGCGATAGTCACGTTGGGAACGTTTTGGCTGTTATAAAAGACCGGAGCAATGTATTCATTACCAGATAAGAACGTGACTACTCGGAATGGATCTTGATTGGCCACGTTATCGAGCTTGGTAATTATCCCCTGCCGGTCAAAGGCCGTGCGCTCCTGGCCTTTGGAGTCTACCAGCGCTATCCGCTGCAGATCCGCGTCCTGGTTCATGAATGCGGCCAGCTCTTGATCGGCGTAGGGAACGTCGAACTTCTGCACGCTGGCGGTCTGGGCATGGATGATCATTGAGTCGATGGTATCGTTCAGGTATTCGTCCACGCGGTCGGCCGCGCTGCTTGCCAATAAGCTTTGTTTGTCGGCGGCCGCGCTACGCAAGCTGGACTGCTCGGACCTAAGCCAGTAAAAATTGATTGCCATCAGAGGTATGATCGAAATCGACATGAACAAAAGCAGCGATTTCTGACGGATCGTGAACCTCGGCATGATTACCTATAATGGTAGTGGTTAAGTTTACAGATTACAAGCAGGGGTATTGAACTATAAAATAATAATGCTTATGATTAGGCTATGAATGACAACCCCTTCCCCCAAACAACACCAACATCAATGGGCGGTCCGGCCTCTGCCGTACCCCCTAGCCAGCCCAACGGCATGCCCGCGGGGCCGGCCCAACCTAAGAAGACGGGCGCCATGAAGGGCCTGACCATGATCATCGTGGTCATCGTCATAGCCGCAGCCGCCGGCTTTGGCGGGTACTCCTACGGCAAAACAAAGGCACCCACGAAAATCGTAAATCAAACGGCTACCGAGGCTTCTTTAACGGTACCCCAGGGAGCAACTGTGCTTTCGCAGTGTGCGGTTGGCCGCGGCACGCAGTACGCTTTGCCAAAAGACATTCCCACCGGTCCGGTGTACAACGTCTACAAGGGTAAAGTTATCGGACTGGAATTCATGGTCGGCAAAGACGACCTGTTTAGTGGCAAGAACTTCCTGGACCTGCCGATGTTCAACGTTAAATACGACCACGTTAACATCGGCCTGCTTTCACAAGGCCATGCCGGC
>CAZWRI010000102.1:0-1619 GCA_964636115.1 uncultured Candidatus Saccharibacteria bacterium
ACGCCGCCGGCTATGGCTATGGATTTGGGATGGAACTCAGAGGTGGCAGATTTAAGCTTGTCTACAAGTGTCTGGATGGCGGTGTGCTGGAAACTAGCCGCGATGTCCGCCTTTTGCCGATCTGTTAGAGTAGCCGCTAATTCGTAGGAGGGAAAAGTGAAGTCTTTGCCGGCCATGGCTTGCGCCGCGCGCAGAGTGGCCGTCTTAAGGCCGGAAAAGCTGAAATCGTACCGGTTTTCCAGCTTGGCCATGGGCAATTTAACAGAGGTAGCATCGCCTTTTTGGGCCGCCTGCTCCACGCTGGGGCCGCCGGGGTAGGGAAGTCCTAAAATTTTGGCAACCTTGTCGAACGCCTCACCGACGGCGTCGTCGCCGGTCTGGCCCAAAAGCCGATAATCAAAGTGGTTTTTGAACAGCACCAGCTGGCTGTGGCCACCGGAAGCGATCAGGCAGAGCAGGGGGAAGGCCGGGGCAGGGGACAAGGCGTAACCCGGCAGTTCCGTATCCGTTATAAAATTAGCGTAAACGTGGGCTTCCACGTGATTCACGCCGTAAAGAGGCAGGTTTTTGGCCAAGGCTAAGGTGCGGGCGGTGAGTACGCCGATCAGCAGACTGCCTCCCAACCCCGGTCCCCGGGTAACGGCAATAGCGTCAATACCCTCCCAAGCCGTCTCGGCAACCTGCAGGGCCTCGTCGATAGTCGGGATTATGGCCTCTATATGGCTTCTGGCGGCGATTTCCGGTACGATGCCACCAAATGCCGTATGTAGATCCAAACTGCTAGCCACGACGCTGCTGAGCAGTCTGTGGCCGTCTTGTACGACGGCGGCGGCAGTTTCGTCGGCCGAACTTTCAATGCCCAAGATTCTCATCAGACGTACAGTATACCCGGTAGTAGACTTTCAAGTCTTCCAGAAATATTCGCCCATGGCGAATATCTTGGAAGCTCACTACCGGGTATACTTTAGATATGAATCCGCGGAAAATCGTCAAGACGCTTATTCCTAAGAAGTTATTCCGCAAAATCGAGCCCTGGGGGCACCTGGGCGAGGCGGTGCTTTTTAATATCGTCTATGGCTTTCCGGCGCGTAAGTTAAAGGTCATTGGCGTAACTGGCACCAACGGCAAGACCACCACCTGCTTCATGATCCACGAAATGCTCTGCCGGGCGGGCTACAAGTCAGGCTTGATGACCACCGTTGGTTACGGGGTGGGGGAGATTATCCAGCCACAGATCGAACACATGACCTCGGTACCCGTGCCACAGCTGATGAAGCGCCTAAAGATGATGAAACGCCGCGGCGTGGAGTGGCTGGTGTTGGAAGTCACCAGCCAGGCTCTGGCTCAGAACCGGGTGTGGGGCGTGCCGTTTAATCTGGCCGTGATGACCAACGTCACTCACGAGCACCTGGATTGGCACGGCAGCTTTGAGAATTACCGTGACGCCAAACGGCTGTTGTTCAAACTTACCAACCAGAATAAAAAAGGCCTGCGTACCGGCATCGTCAACGCCGACGACCCTTCGGCCAAGCTATTTAAATCCGACGTGGACCGGGCCTTAACTTACGGGATCAAAAGTGGCGAACTAACGGCGGCCGGCGTCAAAATGACGCCGGCCG
>CAZWRI010000103.1:0-3462 GCA_964636115.1 uncultured Candidatus Saccharibacteria bacterium
GGGTCGTGCTCGACGTCGATGTCCTTGTAAGTCACCTTTTTGCCGTCCAGATAGTGTTTAGCCATGTGGCAGAAGGCACACCACCCGGCGCCGTAGACGGTCACCGTGGCCTTAGTAGACTGGGTATCCATGCCTTTATTATAACAAGAGTTGATGATAGCCGGGGTGGGACCGGTGCTTGGCGAATCGTCCAAAGCGTACTATAGTGGCATCAGGAATAAAATAAATGGGAGGTACGGTTTGAAATATTTCAATAAGGCACAAGCTGCCCCAATCGTCGCCGAATTTCTAGGTACGGCGCTGTTGGTAATGGTGGCCATCGTAATGTCGCAGACGACGTCGGTGTCATACTTTATCGCGACCAGTCTGGCGGTGACGCTGGCACTCGTAGCGATGTTTTTTGGTCCGGTTTCCGGTGCCCACGTTAACCCGGGCGTGACCTTTGGTCTATGGATCGCGCGCAAAATCGGGACGATTCGAGCCATCGCCTTTATAGTAGCCCAGTTATTGGGCGGCTTGGCGTCCTGGCAGCTCTTTCAGTACCTGATCGACAAGCCCCTACCGGCTCACACCACCAGCTTTAACGGCACCATCTTCGTGGCCGAGCTGGTCGGTACGGCGATCTGGGCGATGGGCGTGGCCGCGGTCATGACCCGTGTTTACGACAGTATCCAGGGGGCTCTGACCCTTGGCGCGGCGGTCTTTACCGGCGTGATGGTGGCGGCGATCGCTTCCGCCGGCTACATCAACCCGGCTATCGCGCTGGGCGTCCGCAATTTTAGTGGCGTTTACATCTTAGGCCCACTGGTTGGCGGACTGATTGGCGTCAATCTGTACACCATGTTGTTCGCCCCTACCCGCGCAGCTAAGAAATAGTTACTTAAGCAAGTCTTCTTCGAAGGCCATGATACCCGTCAAAGTTGGCGGGTATTTGCTTATATCTGGAAAGTCCAGTTTCTGGATACGCTGCCAGACGGTGGTCATCAGTCTTTTGAAGCGTTCCACTTCCTTTTGGTCGTATTCCAGTGGCAACGGCTTGGGGATCCGGCCGTAGCTGTTCGGCTCTACAAAACGCAGACAAGCCGCGGAGGCCCGCCAACCGCGTTGGCCCCAGTCGGCACCGGCCTCGAACATCAGTTTGTAAAACAGTAGCTGGTTGCGGTAACGGTGCATCTTGATCTTGCGGTATTCCTCCGACTTTGGCGTGAGTTGCCAATGGGTCTCCGCCGTGGTGCCGGTCTTGTAGTCGATTATCTGGGCCGTTTTGGCTTTACGGTCCAGGTCTAGGCGGTCGATGGAGCCCTTGAGGCGGACTTCACCCACACAGGCGTGCTGGTTGCGGAAATTGACGTCCACGCATTGGTCTTTGGTGAAGCTGTCGCCGGATTTGGCAAAGTAGGCCCGCAACGCCTCCTGGCCGCGTTTCAGGTAGTATTGTTTATCGGCTTCGGCTAAGGGCTCAACGGCTAATTCCTCGCTGAACTGTTGGCTGATTTGCCCGGGGTCGGGTTGTTGGCCGTCCAGGGCGGCATTGTGGGCCCGGCTGAGCGCGGCGTGCATCAACCGTCCATAAATGGCCGAAGGGATGTCGGCGGTCGGAAAATGCAGTAGCGATTGGCGAAAAAAGTAGCTTGGTCCGCCGGAGCTGACGTCTAGGAAGTTGTTGAAATCGGTAGCGCTGAGCTGGTAGGCGGCCAGCTGCTCGGCAAAGTAAGAGCCTAGCTGGCCGCCATCGGCGCTGACGTGCAGGTTCAGCCATCGTTGTTCGTATTGTTGGGCCAAGCTTTGGCTATCGTCATTTACGACTGGTTTGCTGATAGGCGTAGACAGGCCGAGTAGCGGCGCGTACGGATGGCTGGTGCTGGCGTCGGCCGATTCCAAATAATAATTCAGATAAAGCGACTGTCGGGCACGGGTCATGGCTACGAACAGCAGCCGCAGGCCGTCGTCATCCTGGTTGTCACTGGGACGGATGGGTTTGAGGTTGTCCGGATAACCAAAGCGGCCCCGGCCACCGCTGCGCGTCCAAGATTCGTTCTGGAGCCCAACCAGAAAGACGTTGTCGAATTCCAAGCCTTTGGCCTGGTGGACGGTCATTAGCTGGACCGCGCCGTGATCCTCGTTGTGTGGCGCGCGGTCCAGCATGGTAATGCCCGTACGATTGTAAGCGTCCACGAAGTCCAGCAGATCGTTCAGATACAGCGTGCGGCCTTGGTCGGCCTGGAAGTTGCGCAGATGCCGGCGGAGCGTGCTGAGATGGGATAGCAGTGTCAGATACTTGGCCGGCTGGCCCTGGAGCAGTTCTTCGCCAAAATAGTACTGTTTGAACGGTGAAAAGAAATCTCCGCTTGGATTTTTGGCGTCCGTGGGCTGCTCGTCATCGGTGCCGGAGGCCTGGGTGCCGATCAGCTCGTCCAACAACTGCTCCAGGGGCGTTTCGGTGCTCTGGAATCCCAGCCGGATGAAAAAGCCGGCGACGTCTTTTGCCCGACCGTCCGGTTGGGCATTGATGACGTCCAGCCAATATTTCTTTTGCGTATAGGCCTGGGAGGCGATGCTCCAGAGCTGGCTAGGTTTCAGCTGCCACATCTGCTGGCTTAAGACTTCCGCGAACAGGACGTTGGCGGTGTCCAGCTGCTGCAGCTGCAAACTGTAGACTAGGCGGGCCATGGCCAGTAAATTGACCACGTGTTCCTGCGTCAGGACGTTTTCGCGGCGCTCGTAATTCATTGGCACGCCGTGTAACCGTAGATAAGGCACCAGAGAATCCAGCTGGCTGCGTTCGCGCGCCAAGACAGCGATCTCCTTCCCCGGTACGCCGTCGTCCAGTAACTGGCGAATGGAACGCGCCACGTAGCTGTTGTGCTGGCTTTCGTGTCCGAATTCGTTCAGCACTACGCCTGCCCCGTGTTTGTTGACGGTGGCTTTGAGCCGCTTGTCGATGTTTTTCTGCTTAGCTAGGGTCAGCGCGATCTGCCCTGATATCCGCTGGGCGCTTTCCAGGATTTCCGGGTTGCTGCGATAGTTGACCGTTAAGGGGATTTCCAGCGGTTGGCGATAAGTTTCTTCGAACAGGCCGACGTTGCCGATGTCTGCTCCCTGGAAGCGGTAGATGGCCTGGTCGTCGTCGCCGACCACCATCACGTTGGGCCGGCCTTCGTGTACAGGCGCGTCACTTAGGTAGCTGGCCATTAGTAGTTGCGAGCGGTTGGTGTCTTGGAACTCGTCGATCATGACGTATTGGAAGCGTTCCTGAAGGTTGTAGCGCAGGGCGTCGTGACGCCTCATGGCTGATAAAACGCGCATGATCTGGTCGTTGAAGTCGGCCAAGCTGTTGGCGGCCAGGTCATCTTCGTAGGCCTGGTAAACGTTAGTGGCGGGCCGAAGGCGGGGTGGCGCCGTCTGGGCGTTGTACACCCACAGGTTATAACAATCCTGTTATAGCCAGCCCTTCTTGCAGGC
>CAZWRI010000104.1:0-5417 GCA_964636115.1 uncultured Candidatus Saccharibacteria bacterium
AAGCTAACCAGGGCGCTGTTCTGCTCTTCAGTCTGGAAATGGGCAAAGAGCAGCTGGTGGACCGCCTGCTGGCCGCGGAGGCCGGGGTTGACGCCTGGCGGTTGCGCACCGGTGAAGGCCTTACCGACACCGATTTCGAACGGCTAAGCGCCGCCATGGGCGAACTGGCCGAAGCGCCAATATTCATCGACGACGTTTCCGGCATTACTGTCAGCGACCTCCGGACCAAGGCCCGCCGCCTACACCATCAGCATCCACTGGCGGTAATCATGGTGGACTACCTGCAGCTTATGAGTGGGGGTTCACGCTACGCCGCCGTCGCCAACCGCGTCCAGGAAATATCGGAAATCAGCCGGTCACTAAAGATCCTGGCCCGCGAGCTCAACGTACCGGTCATCGCCCTCAGCCAGTTGAGCCGCTCCGTAGAAAGCCGCACGCCGCAAATACCGCAGCTGGCGGACTTACGCGAATCCGGTTCCATCGAACAGGACGCCGACATAGTGGCATTTTTGTACAGGGAGGATTATTACAACCCTGATACTGATCGCCAGAACATTACCGACGTGCTGATTAAAAAACATCGTAACGGTCCAACTGGCAGCATCGAGCTTTACTTCGACAAGGAACAGCAGCGCTTGCGCGATCTGGACACCCATCATGAAGCACCGCCGCAAGCCGCCTAAGGTTTGCTATACTGATTCGTATGTTGGGTAGGCGCTGGAAACTTGACGCCTTAAGTCTGCGCGGACTTTTGGTCTTTTTGGCTTGTTCGGCGTCTTTGCTGACCTTGTTCCTCTGGCATTTGGGTAGCGGGACCCCAGGGCTGAGCAGCGCCGAGGTTACGGCCCGCGATTCCAGCTCTTCGTTCTCGGACATCCGTCATGACCCCGTTAACGCCCCGCAGCGTCTATTGCAATACGTGGTACAGGCAACCAACCACCATAGTGCCTTCTGGCTGCGCCTGCCGTCTGCCGTCTGGGCGATCATATTCCTAATAGTCTTCTATTTGATGGCCAGGAACTGGTTTGGCCGAACCACGGCTGCGTTGACCACGGCAATTTTGGCCTCTACGCCGTGGTTTATCCTAGCGGCGCGCAGTGCCACGGCCACAATCATGTCATGCGCTCCACTAATGCTTTTAGCTAGTTATTCTGCCCTGGTACGCGCTAAGTCAACGAACTTCCGTTCCAGGTGGCTGTTACTGGTCCTTTGCGTAGCAGTCTTTTTATACGTGCCGGGCATGATTTGGTTGGCATTGGCGGGAGCCGCCTTTAACTACCGCACGCTTTTGCTGACTGCCAGGAAGCTGGGCGGCACAACCTTAGGCTTGAGCGGCTTGCTATTCGTACTTATAATCTTGCCCCTTGTAGTGTCGTCAGTCCAGTCACCTGAAGTAATTAAAACGCTGGCCCTGTGGCCACATAGCTGGTTAAGTTTAGTTGACGGCCTTAAGTCCGTCGGCTGGATGGGTCTGGCGCTTGTCTGGCAGGCGCCGCGACACGTAGACCTGATCATTGGTCGCTTGCCTATCCTTGACGTCACCCAGGTCGTGTTGGTGGTCTTTGGTTTTTACGTCCTTTGGACTAAGGCTCGACGCCAGCTTCTGGGCCTCTTAGCAATAGTGGTGTTCGGGGTAGTAGCCGCGGGCATAAATCAGGACGTGTTACGGCTGGGGCTGACCCTCCCGGCCTTATCTTTGGTAATCGCTGCCGGCTTGCGCTTTTTGTACCTGGAGTGGCGCACCGTCTTTCCGGTCAATCCAATTCCCAAGGCCTTGGCGATTCTGTTGATGGTCACGCTCGTGGGTCTGCACGTAGTCTATGGGGTGCGCTACGCCTTGGTGGCCTGGCCGCACGCCACTGCCACCAAGCAGGTCTACATGTTAAAATAGTCTCTAAAGAGAGGATTTGAGACGAATGAGTAAGTTTGATCAAGCAAAGCTGGTGATGAAGGCCCGCAAACTGCAAAAGGAGCTCCAGAAGGAAGTCATTACGGTTGAAGTAGGCGACGGAGCGGTAAAGGTCGAAATAACTGGCGAACAAAAGATAAAGAAAATCCACATCGATCCTGATTTCGTAGACCTGGAAGACATCGGCCAGCTGGAAGGTTGGGTGGAAGAAGCCGTCAAAGAGGCCATCAGTCGCAGCCAGCGTTTAGCGGCCGAGAAGATGCAGCCTATGATGGGCGCGTTGGGCAACCTTGGACTTTAGTCGCAAATGGACAGCGTTCTACCGCAATCGCTTCAAAATCTAGTTGAAGCGTTAGGTCAGTTGCCTGGCGTCGGCCCGCGCAGCGCAGAACGCTACGCCTATTATCTTCTACGGGCCGACGCCCGTAAGTCCCAAGCACTGGCTGACAGCCTCTTAAAACTGCAAAGAAACGTTAAATATTGTCCCAAGACCTTCGCCCTGATCGAGTCCGATCAGCAGCTCAGCCCACTTTATACCGACCCCAAGCGGAATAAGAAAGTCGTGGCCGTGGTAGCCGATCCCTTTGACGTGGTAGCCTTGGAAAAAACCAACAGCTTCAAAGGCACCTATCACGTGCTAGGCGGCTTGATATCGCCCATCGACGGCATAGGACCCGAGCAACTCCACGTATCCGAGCTTATAAGGCGAATCGACCAGGACAAGGTTAAGGAGTTGATTCTGGCTACCAACGCCAGCGTAGAGGGTGAAAGCACGGCACTTTTGATCACGCAGCAGGTGGGCGACAGGCCGGTTAAGGTAACGCGCCTGGCCCGTGGCCTGCCAGTCGGCCTGGACTTGGAATATGCCGACCAGATGACCTTGGCGCATGCCCTGGAGGGACGCCAAGCCCTGTAAACTAACCCACATAACTGTTAAAATAGCCTTAAATGGCTACTTATAGCGAAGCGAAGCAGATCAATGAGATCATTGGCGAAGCCAACCATCTGGCAATCGTCCAAGCCGACAATCCGGACGCCGACAGCTTGGCGTCCGCCTTGGCCCTTGAACAGATCCTAGGCGAACTCGGCAAGGAAACCACGCTCTACTGCGGGGTTGATCTACCTTCGTATCTAAAATACATTCCTGGTTCCGATCGTGTGACACTCGAACTGCCACGGCAATTTGACGCTAGTATCATAGTTGACACCAGTAGTGATAGTCTGATTGAACAGCTGCAGAAAACCGGTCAGAAAGGCTGGCTGGCTACCAAGCCTTGTATCGTTATCGACCACCATGCCACGCCGCCAACCATCAGTTTTGCCGAGATTATCTGTAACCACCCTGCAGTCGCCGCGGCGGAAGTTATCTACGAACTGGCGCGGCAACTGCAATGGCCGCTGAACCAGGCCGGCAAAGACCTCCTGGCCATGGGCATACTGAGCGACAGTCTGGGCTTGACCACGGCCGACACTTCGGCCCGTTCCATCCACGTCATAGCCGAACTGGTGGAAGGTGGAGTAAAACTGGCAGAGATCGAGAACTTGCGCCGCGAAAGCATGCGCCGTGAAACCGAGTTGATCCACTATAAAGGACGGCTGCTGGAGCGCGTGGAGTTTAACGCTGGCGGCCGGGTAGCCACGGTTACAATACCCTGGGAAGAAATCGAGCAATACAGCCCGCTATACAACCCGCCGATGCTGGTTCTGGACGACATGCGTCTAGGCAAGGGCGTGGACGTCGCCATCGGGTTCAAACTTTATAAAGACGGCAAGGTCACGGCTAAGATACGCTGCAATTACGGCAAAGCGATAGCCGACAAATTAGCGGAGCATTTCGGCGGCGGCGGCCACCCTTACGCTGCTGGCTATAAGATTACCGATGGTCGTCCATTTGACGGCATCAAGTCCGAAACGATTAAAATAGCCGCCCAACTATTGGACCAACTGGATGATCAGACTGCATAACACCCTGGGCCGCAAGACCCAGGAGTTCAAGCCGCTAAAAGCTCGCGAAGTCTCGCTCTACACTTGCGGGCCAACGGTATACGATTACGCCCATATTGGCAATCTACGTTCGTTTGTTTTTGACGATACTCTCCGTCGAACACTGCAGAACCGTTACAAAGTCAGGCACGTCATGAATATCACCGACGTCGGGCATCTGTCGGGCGACGACGACGAGGGTGAAGACAAGCTGGAAAAAGGCGCCAACCGTGAACACAAGACGGTGTGGGAAGTGGCCGACCTTTACATTAAAGCGTTTGAAGCGGACGTCGCCAGTCTAAATATTCTGAAACCGAACGGTTATCACGGCGCTGGCGGTCCCTATGCCCGGGCCACCGATTTTATAAACCAGCAGATCGAAATAGTCGCCATACTATTAGAGAAAGGCTACGCCTACCAGACCGAACAGGCGATTTACTTTGACGTGTCCAGGCTGGACGATTACGGCAAACTGACCGGTCAAAAATTATCGGAAAAAGAAGTAGCCGCCAGATCAGAAGTCGTTACCGACAAGGCCAAGCGCCACCCTCAGGACTTTGCGCTGTGGTTTTTTAAGGTCGGTCGGTTTGCCGATCACAGTATGTCGTGGCCCAGCAAGTGGGGGGCCGGCTTCCCGGGCTGGCACTTGGAATGCTCAGCCATCATCCATGCTACCCTTGGCGAGCCGATCGACGTCCACACGGGAGGCGTTGACCATATCGGCACGCACCACACCAACGAAATTGCCCAGACGGAGGCCGCTTATGGCCACCAGCTGGCCAAATACTGGCTCCATAACGAACATCTGCTGGTGGAGGGCAAACGGATGGCTAAGAGTGCCCGTAACTTTTATACCTTGACGGAGGTCGTGCAGAAAAATTTCGATCCATTAGCGCTACGCCTGCTGTTCCTGCAGTCTCATTACCGCAGTCAGATGAATTTCAGTTGGGAGGCCCTACGGGCAGCGCAGGCCAACTTGACCATGCTGCGCTCGTTCGCCTGCTTAAGGTTCCAATACGACAGCGCGCCGCGGCCCTGGCTTCTAGGCGACGATTTTTTTGCCGAGGCCAGCCGTAAAATAGTTGATCACATGGAAAACGACCTAGCGACGCCCGCCGCCTTAGCGGAGACCAACCGCGTGGTCAACCACGTAAACGAAAACGCCCACGCCATCCACCCGTCGGCCCACGCCGAGCAATTCAAGGGATTTTTAGAGCTCTTGGACAAGCTCCTAGGGCTCCGGCTGCTGGACACCAAAGACATAAGCGGGGAACAAAAAGAGCTGATCAAAAAACGCGAAGCCGCCCGGCAGGACCAAGACTGGTCGCAGGCAGACGAATTACGCAACGAATTAAAAACCCAGGGCATAGAGGTCAAAGACACGCCCGCCGGCCCAATTTGGAGCTATAGTTAGACTTCCTTGGGCGGGGCGTGGTGTTGGCGCTGCTCAAAGTGGTACTCCATGAGGATTTTAATGGCGCTAGCAGCCGGGATGGCTACCACGGCGCCTAAGATACCTCCAAAC
>CAZWRI010000105.1:0-3721 GCA_964636115.1 uncultured Candidatus Saccharibacteria bacterium
AAGTTGGTGGGCGAGGTGGGACTTGAACCCACAATCCTTGCGGAACACGATTTTGAGTCGTGCGCGTATACCAATTCCGCCACTCGCCCTTGTCACGGCCTACGCGCCTGACTCGTTTTGCCATTAATCAAAACGGGTTTAGCGCTATGCCGTTCCTCTCAGTTTTCCAATACTCCGAGCAGACCAAGCTACTCGGGCGTGAAAAACTGGGAAGACCACTAAGGAAAGGTAGCGGGGCCGGTTCGCCGTTGGCGAATTTGGATTTACTCCAAAAGGCCCGATGAAGGAAAACCAGAGGTTGTCCTTCATGTTTAATAACAGATGTATTGTACAATAAAAATGAGCGTTTTTTAACTATGGACCATAAGCAAAAACAAAACGGACACTTTGACGCGTCGTTGCCGCTGCCGGACGAGGCTAAAGCACCCCCGGGTAATTCCAGCCAGGACGCGGCCACTGATCTGATCCGTAAAAAAGTGGAGGAAGCATACCACAGCGCGCCAGCGGCAACCGCGGAAGTGGACAAAGTCAACCACCTGCCAGCCGGCACCGCTCCCTCAAAGCACCAGCAATTCATTGACGACCTGATAAATTCAGGTAAATCATTGCCAGAAATCCAGGACGCCTGGCACGAATACTACGCCGGCTTAACCGACAAGGAGAAGAACCAGGTCTGGCAGGAGTTTTATAGCCAGCACGAGCATTCCTCGCACTACAAAGAAGCCATCACCCGGCCGGCGGAAATCGTGGCCTCCACGCCCCCCAAACGCCTGCACAAGCGGGCGCTCAAGCCAAAGCCGGCAACCAGGCCCAAAAAAGAAGAACTGCCGATTACCGCGCCGCTACGCTCGCTGGCGTTTGGTTTGGGCATCGGCTTTATAGTCCTGTTCATTTTTATGTTCAGCTTCTTTAACGAACGCTTCATAGCGCCTTTTATCCAGCCCAGTCGTTCGGCCACCAGCACGCCGATCATCACCGACAGTAGCTCGGTGAGCAAAACCCCGGAAATCATTATTCCCAAAATCAACGTTGAGATCCCGGTGATTTACACCGTTAAAACGATTGACGCCGACGCCGTGGAAAACGCCCTGGAAAGCGGCGTGGTGCACTATGCCGACACCGCGCTGCCGGGGCAGGACGGCAATGGCGTAATCGTGGGCCACTCCAGTAATAACATCTTTAACAAAGGTAAGTATAAGTTTGCTTTTGTGCTGCTGTCGCGCCTGAGCAACGGCGATACTTTCTATCTGCAAAAGGGCGGCGTGCGTTATACCTACCAAGTTTATAAGAAATCGATAGTCAGTCCGACCGACGTGTCCGTCCTGGGCACCCAGGACAAGCCGGCCACCTTCACATTGATTACCTGCGACCCTCCGGGAACAAGCACTAACCGCTTGGTAGTGGTGGGCGAACAGATCAGCCCCAGCGTCAAGTCAAACGTGGCGGCGGTTTCCACCGACAACACCTTAGCTACCAAAAGCGCCATTATCCCTGGCAATTCACCCTCTTTATGGTCACGCCTGGTAGGTTGGCTATAGAAATTAAGGTTTAGGCAGGTCCGAACCCGCCCGCAGGTCCACGTTCTGTAGGATGCTGGCGCCGTGCGCTGCCGGCGCCAGCGTAAACAGATGGTTATAATCCGCGCTAAATAAACCGCCGTTTTTGAGCGACGAATCGGTTAGTAGTTGTTGGTTGGTGCCATCGTAATCGGTGACAAAAACCTTACCGTCGCTCTGTCCGATCAGCCTATGACCGTCCATCCATCTCAAGGCACCGGCCAAAGCCGGTTTAAGGCTATATTGGTAACGAGTCTGGGTTTCAAAATCGTATACACCTACGCTCTGGCCGTTTTCGATCTCCACAAAGCGGGTATTGGTAGAAAATGCCTCTTTGCTGGCACCGATCACACGCAGGGCTATGGTAGGCAGTGCCTTGCCGATTGATGGGTCTTTGAGGCCATCAAGCGGGTTTTTGAATATGTCTACCCGATCGTCCTTGTCGCTGCCGGCGATGTAGTACCAGTCGCCCTGATACTGTGCGGCGTCAATCAAATAATGATTGCCCTTACTAAAAGTATAAAGGGGATAAGTGGGACCGTTGTTCCAGATCCGCGCCTGTACCTGAGCTGCAGGCGTCCCGGCGTCGGTCACGTAGGTCAACAAGGAAGTCCCATAAGCTTTGAATGCCAATACGTGGTTTAAGAATACTGGATCTAAGCGCTCGTTCTTGACCTCTGCCACCCTCAGGGTCTGCGCCTTGGCGTCGTAAAGGTAGAGCTGGTCCGTGGACTTATTGCGTAAAGCAACCTGCGTCGGACTAACTTTGAACAGTTTGTTAACGTTGAGTGAAGCGGACGGGGTGGTGCGACTAAAGATAATGAATTCGGTGCCAGCGTGATATTTATGCTCCAGAAGCAAGTGGTTGTTATCTGACGACCATTCCACGGCGGCGTAACTGCCACTCTGGGACTTGACGTCGCTCAGCAGATTACTGGGCAAAGTTATCTTGGTAGCCGCCTGAGCGGGCTTGGTCGTGTCGTATTGATCAAACACAACCGCGCCGGAGGTTGCCGCTGGCTCCTGAAGCAACAGCCAGCGGTGGTTAGGGCTTTCCGTGACAATGGGCGGCAGATTGCCGTAGGTATGCATGTCCGTGACCTGGGGGGTCTGCGGAAATAGGAACGGGTAGACGTAACGCGCCACCACGCCCGGATCTACTTCTACCTTCCTCTGCCAGTCACGGTAGCCGTTCTTGCTAATGTCCAGTGAATAGGTACCGGAGACCAGGTTGAAGCGGGCGGAGGTGGTGCCGTGAGCCACGCCGTCCAGCTTAATGTTGGCGCCACCCGGTTTGGAGTCGACGAACAGCAGGCCCTTTTGGACAATCGTGCGGGTCTTGGCGTTAAAACCGTAACCGAATACCTCCTGGACCAACAACCAGGCCGCCAGAGCTATGACGACGGTCATCAAGGCGTAGCTGATTATCAGGCGGGTTTTGTAGGCGCGTTTTTTGCGGGGATCAAGAAAATCCATAATCTTTTTGGGTTCTACGATGCATTGTCGCACAGACAGGGCCAAAGGGGCAACTTGCATCCCATCGCGCATGGGTGTAATATGTAATTCGTGCAAAACGGGGTAGCCAATTAGTGGCCAGAAGCTCGAGCGTCATCGAAATAAACGGCAGTAGATACGACGCAGTCAGCGGACAACTCATAGGGGCAGTCAGGAAGGCTGCAACCCAGGTAGCTAACCCCGCCGGTGGAGTTATCGACGGCATGATCCGCCGACCCGCCCAAACCATCGTCAGCTCGGCCAAAGCCGCGCCGGCCGTCGTCAAGGCCAAGACTACCCAGGCCAACGATCGACTCCGTTATAAAGTACCGGCCGTCCGCCAACGGACCCAAAAAGCCCACACTTTAATGCGCAGCGCTGTCAAGCGCCCGTTATCAACCAAACCGGAACAAGCTCCAAGAATCCAAAAAAATTCCGCTCTCAAAGCCGACCCGGCCAAGCTGGCCCACGCTAAAACGGTTGGGCAACACTCTAAAATCCAGCGCTTCGGCAAAATAAGGTCAACCGCGACGACCAAATCCGACGCCCAGAAAACCGCTAAGCCGTCGACCAAAGCCACGATGGCTCAGACCGCTACCATAAAGGCCGTGGCCAGGCCATTGCCCAGTATGGTTACCAGTGCTTCGCACCACCAGCTGGAACGGCTCTTA
>CAZWRI010000106.1:0-4417 GCA_964636115.1 uncultured Candidatus Saccharibacteria bacterium
TGTACTGCCACAGTATCTTCGGTCTCCGCGGCCCAGAGCGCGGTAAGTTCGGCGGCAGGCGGTTCCACTATCTGTATCAGTGCCGGTAGTTATGGATCTATCACACTGACGGGGTCACACTCCAGTAACGTGACCTTTGAACCCGACCCCGCGGCCGATCCTAACGGCGCCGGCAAGGTGACGTTTTCCGGCATAACAATCACCGGTACCTACATAACCGTACATAATTTTTACTCCACCGGCGGAATCAACCTAGGTCCACCAGCCGCCCACGACGTAGTCGACCACAATGACGTTACGAACGGTGCGGGTGGCTATGGCGTTAACGTCAGTTGTAACGGCGCTAGCAGCCAGCCAGGCTGTAGTTACATAACTATCAATGGTAACCGCGTGCATGATTTGGGCAGTACTTCTGACGACGGTGACGCCATCCGGTTGGATGGCTGGGCCAACGTTGCGGTCACCTACAACGAAATCACGCGTGTAGAGCAGCATTCCGGTAGCAACCAGGGGCACACTGACTGTTTGCAATCCTATAACGCCGGCGTAGGCACGCACGATATAGTTTATGACCATAATTACGTCCACGACACCCAATGTCAGGTATTTTTCCTTAAAGACGGTGACGTTTCCAACGTGACGGTCACTAATAACTTGGCCGTACGAGCGGACAATAACGGTGAGACCGATACCGCCATTTGGTTGGATGAGAACACCCCTGGTGCGGTTATCCGTAATAACACTTTGCAAAATACCGGTGGCTCGGCGATTCAGGCCGGCGGTAGCGCCAGTGGCTCTTCGGCTACCGTTACCTACAACGTCTTTGACGTCTTTAACCAGTTGGGTGGCTATAATCTGACCGAAAACCACAATATTTTCACCGACGGGAACCAATGGTCATTCACGCCTAATTCGACCGACCAGCCCACGAGCTATGGCGTTACGGTCCATCCGGCTTTCATGTGCGGTTCGTCCTGCGGTAATGGCACTAAAGCCGGGGACGATTATCGTTTAGCCTCCAATCCTAACGGCATCGGTATCGACTGGGCGCCCAGCCAGTATACTTACGGGCCGGTCAATGACGGGGGCTCCGGGGGTGGTGGCAGTACGCCGGCGCCGACCGTGACCATCTCTGCTAACCCGACCTCGGTCAGCGCCGGCGGCAGTGCTACCCTCACCTGGAGCACGACCAACGCCACCTCCTGTACGGCCAGCGGCGCCTGGAGCGGCTCCAAGGCCACTTCCGGTAGCGCTTCTACCGGAGCCGTCAATACCACCTCCACTTTCAGTCTTAGCTGTACCGGCGCTGGTGGTAGCGCCAACGGCTCCGCCACCGTTACGGTGACCAGCGCGCAGACCTCACGCTGTTTTGCTTCGCCCGGTGCCTGCGGCTATCCGGATCCGGCTTTTGGCAACGTTGGCGTTCCCTCCGGTACCACGTTGACTCCTTCTGGGTCGATTACCGTTACTACCGCCGGTACGGTCATCAACGGTCTGGACGTGACCGGTACCATCGATATCGCGGCCAACAACGTGACCATTAAGAACACCCGAGTTACCAATAGCGACAGTAACGGCTACTACGCCGTTAACGTTGAGAGCGGCGTGACCGGTACCGTCATTCAAGACAGTACTATTCGGGGCTCTGGCCAGAACGAACCTCAGGCTCTGGACTTGGGAGTGGTCGGTAGCGGCGCGACCATGAACCGCGTTTATATCTATAACTGCGGCGAATGCATCAACGGCAGCAATTTCACTATCAACGACAGTTACGTCCAGGTGACTCCAGGTTCGCAACCGGGCGAGCACTTTGAAGACGTTTATCTTAACAACAGTAGCTTCACGGCTAATCACGACACGCTACTTAACCCTCAAAATCAGACGGCCGTGGTATTTGCCGACACTAATCTAGGCTCCGGAGGTGCCTGCAGCAACCATATTACGGTCAAGAACAGCTTGCTGGCGGGCGGTGGTTTCATGTTCTATACCTGTGGTAATGCCAGTTCGGTAGGTAGCGCCACCATGGACGTAGAAAACAATCGGTTGGCTAAGTGCCTGACCACGGCCGTTTATAACAGTAGCAGTGGTGGCTATAGTTGCTCCGGTGGTTCCGATACCAGTGGTTATTATCCCAAGGGTGGCTACTTTGGCATGACCCTCATGACTTACTGTCCTCCGCAGACTAGCCAGATTTGGTCCAACAACGTTTGGGATGACAGTACCCAGATTGTTAATTGTGACGGTAGTAGCGGCGGTAGCGGTGGTGGCGGCGATAGCACCCCGCCCACGGTCTCTATTACAGCGCCGGCCAACAACGCCACGATTTCCGGTAACTCGGTTGCATTATCAGCCACGGCCTCTGATAACGTAGGGGTTACTAGCGTGCAGTTCAAACTGGATGGCAATCCGATCGGTTCGGCTGATACCTCAAGTCCCTATACCGGTACGCTCAACACGACCACTGTTAGTAACGGCACGCACACTATTTCGGCGCTGGTCTCCGACGCGGCAGGTAATACCGGTACGGCCACGATCACCGTTACGGTGTCCAATGCCGGCTCCAGCTGCGTACAGAGTACTACCGGTTGGCAGAACGGCTCTTTTGCCAGCCAGACGGGCAGCTTCACCGTCAATTTTGACACCACGCCGCTTAGCAATAACATGAACGGCGTCCTGGGTCTTTCCAGCGGGGCGGCGACGGATTACTCCAACCTGGGACCCATCGTGCGTTTTAATCCTGATGGCGCGATTGACGCCCGTAACGGCGATAATTATGGCAGCGATAACACCGTTAACTACACTGCCAATACTACTTACCACGTGAAGATGGTCGTGAACGTCTCGGTTCATACCTACACCGTTTACGTCACGCCGGCCGGAGGCAGCCAAGTGACGTTGGCTACCAATTATGCCTTCAGGACCGAGCAGGCCGGCGTGAGCAACTTGAGCAACTGGGCGGTTAAAAACGAGACTGGTACCCACAGCGTCTGCAACTTTAGTCTGGCCGCTGTCACCGTGGTTGGCGACCTTAACGGTGACGGGCTGGTTAATATCTTTGACCTTTCAATCCTGCTTAGCAACTACGGTAAGGCCGGCAATGCCGCGCAGGGCGATCTTAACGGCGATGGTACCGTAAACATCTTTGATCTGTCCATCTTACTGAGTCACTATAGTAGTTGAGCCGGTAATAAGGTTTGCCCGCGACCCCCTGGGCGTGATACTCTTAAAACATAAGAGGGAAGATTAAACAAACATGCCCAAGAGAGTTATTGCCGTGCTTAACCAAAAAGGCGGGGTAGGCAAAACTACCACCACCATCAATTTGGCTGCTTATCTGGCCCGTGCCGGTAAGACGGTATTGCTAGTAGACATTGATCCACAAGGCAATAGCACCAGCGGCTTGGGGCTAGATAAATCCAGTTTGGACTCAACATTGTACGACGTGCTGTTTTCGCGCGCAGAACCCCATAAGACTATCCAAAAAGTTACCACTCACAATTTGCATATTTTGCCGTCCAACCCTAATTTGGCCGGCGCCGAAGTGGAGTTGGTAGAAGTGCCGTTCCGCGAGCTCAAGCTCAAGAACGTCCTTGATAATCTGGAGTATGACTATATCCTGATAGATTGTCCGCCGTCGCTGGGATTGCTGACGGTGAACGCGCTGACGGCCGCCGACGAAGTGCTGATTCCCGTTCAGGCGGAATATTACGCCATGGAAGGCCTGACCCAGCTGCTTGGTACCATCCAGCAGATCCGGGGCAGCCTTAACCCCAACCTGAACATCTTGGGCGTGGTAGTAACCTTGTACGATAGCCGCAACTCCTTGTCCGAACAGGTCAAGTCCGAGCTGGAACGCCATTTTGGTGATAAAATATTTATTACGGTCATCCCGCGCAACGTGCGATTGGCTGAAGCACCCAGTTTTGGCAAAACTATTGCCGAACATGATAAATGGAGCAAGGGTGCTCGGGCTTATAAATCATTAGCTAAAGAAGTAGACAAGAGAGTAAATGGCTAAACAGGCGCTTGGCAGAGGTTTTGACGCGTTAATCCCCAAAGATTTGGATACCTCCATGCTGGAGGAAGACAAGCATCGGGTGCAACAAATACTTATCCAAGACGTTAAGCCCAATCCGGATCAGCCACGGCGCGAGTTCGACGATGCCGCGCTTGCGGAGCTGACGGCATCCATAAAAAGGCATGGCGTGCTGCAGCCGTTGATAGTCGTACGCGACGGCAAGGGCTACAGGCTGGTGGCGGGGGAGCGCCGTTGGCGAGCCGCCAAGGCCGCGCAGCTCAAAAATATCCCTGCCATCGTACGATCTTTGGAGGAACTGGAGCAAGTGGAGTTGGCCTTGATCGAGAATATCCAGCGGGTAGATTTATCGCCGCTGGAGCAGGCAATGTCGGTGTATCG
>CAZWRI010000107.1:0-5005 GCA_964636115.1 uncultured Candidatus Saccharibacteria bacterium
CGGCGTCGACCCGTACACCCCGTACCGCCAGTACCGCGACTACACCAAAGATTCGACTTTCAGCCGGTTGGAGGCTAACGCCCGGGAAAGGCTCAAGCCTTTTGCCGACCGCTACACTTTTGTGCGGAAATTCAGCGAAGAAGCGTTGCACGATTTTAAGGATAATTCGTTGGATTTTGTTTACATCGACGGCAACCACGAATTCGGCCACGCCGCCTATGACATCACCCAATGGTCGCGCAAAGTCCGCCCCGGCGGCATAGTTTACGGTCATGATTACGCCCGTTTCCCGGCGCGCAACCAAAACCACGTTTATTACGTCGTAAACGCTTATACAAAAGCTTGCGGTATCCGGCCCTGGTTCGTGCTGGGTTCACAGGCCGAAGTCCCGGGACAAATTAGGGATGAAGTCAGGAGTTGGCTGTGGATCAAGCAATAGACATGAAAACTGATACCGAAAACCGTATTTTACAAAAATTTGGGCTGGCGGCGAACAGCCGGCTGCCGATTGAGGTCCCCAACTTTGGGCGGCAGGGTCTGGCGGAACTCTTCGCGGAGCTGGACTTTAAGCGCGGCGCCGAAATCGGCGTGCGCGAAGGCGAATATTCAGAGGTTTTGTGCAAAGCCATCCCTGGCCTTAAGCTTTACGGCATTGACCCTTACGTGAGTTACAAAGGTTACCGGGACAATATTGAGAGTGAGAATTTTGACGCGTACTTAGAAATGGCTAAAAAACGGTTGGCCGGTTATGATTATGAGTTCGTGCGCAAGTTCAGCGTGGACGCGCTGGCCGACTTTGACGACCAATCGCTGGATTTTGTTTACATCGACGGCAACCACGACTTTAAAAACTGCACCGATGACATCGTCGGCTGGAGCAAAAAAGTACGCTACGGCGGCATCGTCAGCGGCCACGATTTTATAAAGTACCGCCGGCCCACCTCCATCCACTGCTACGAGGTCGTTACGGCTTACACGGCCGCCTGCGACATCAAGCCCTGGTTCATCACCAGTAGTAAAGTGGTCAAAGATGGCCGCGAAGCAGTGGAGGCCAGATCATGGTTTTGGGTGAATGAGCCGATCACCGGGCCGCAGGGGCACCGCGAATGAAAGCGGCAGTGATATCCGCCAATTTTGGCGGCTTTGAAGCGCCGGTGGAGCACCCGCCGCAAACGATTCCGGTGGATTTTTACCATTTTACGGAAGAGCAATATCCCTTGCGCGACAAAGCCCTGACGCCGCGGCTGCAGGCCCGGATACTTAAGATGTTCGGCTGGCAGTTCGCGCCGGATTACGAAGCTTACATCTGGGTTGATAGTTCCTGCGCGCTTACCAGCCCGGAATCGGCCCAGCTGTTCCTGGACCAGCTGGAAGGCCATGACGTGGTGGTTTTTAAGCATCCTAACCGCAATACCATCCAGGCAGAAGCCGACTTTCTAAAGGAGCGACTGGTGCTGGAAAAGAGCGGGCAAAAACAGCCCTACGTATTGCCGCGCTACCAAAACGAGCTGATTGACGAACAGCTGGCCGAAATTAAAGCGGACAAAGATTTTAGCGACGAAAATCTTTACGCTTCGACGGCCTTTGTCTACCGTAACACGCCGGAGGTCCAAGACATGCTCAAAGAGTGGTGGTACCACACTTCGCGCTACCACTCCATCGACCAACTGTCCCTACCTTACGCCCTGGCTAAGTCCGGCTGCCGGGTAGTGGTTCTAACCGACCGCTACGACAAATCGCCATACATAACTTACGTGCGCAACAAAAAGCCTGAACCAGCAAAGGAAAAGGCGTGATCGTCCACGTTTTTAGCATTGTCTGGAACGAGGAGAAGCTACTGCCGTATTTTTTGCGGCACTACGAAACGTTTGCCGATAAAATTTTTATCGTCAACGATCACAGCACCGACCGCACGGCGGAAATTGCCACGGCCCACCCTAAAGTCACGCTGCTGGATTTTCCCTATGGTAACGGCTTGCACCAGGCCGATTTCAGTCAGTGCTTCGAAGATTTTTACAAGCGTTTTAGCCGCGGCGCGGCTGACTGGGTGATGTGCGTTGACGGCGACGAACTGATCTACCGCCGTGACATGCGAGGTACTTTGAAAGCCCAGCGCGAGCACGGCGTGCGAGCGCTAAAAACCACCGGTTACCAGATGGTTTCCAAAGATTTTCCAACTACCGAAGGCCAGATTTACGACCAGATTAAAACCGGCGTGCGCTCGCGCGGCTACGACAAGCCGGTGGTGTTTGATCCGGAGCTGGACGTTAAGCTGGGCGACGGCCGGCACACGATCCAGTTGCCAGAAGGAGTCAGTGCCGGCCGCGCCCAACTGCTATTGCTCCATTACCGCTACCTGTCGCGCGACTTTTTAATCGAACGTAGTAAAAATTCCTACTCACGAATCTATTATGATATGGACGAACCGACTAAAATATACAGGATGAAGCGGGGGCTGGATTATTTTGATAACGCCATCAACTCGCCACTGGAGACGGTGGTCTGATGGAGGATTTGACGATTATTTATCTGACCGCCAACAAGCACCCCAAACATTTTACGGAGTATCAGTTGGGCATCTTCAAGAAAGCGGCTGAAGGCTTCCCAATAATTTCCGTGTCGCGCGAACCGATGGACTTGGGCACTAATATCTTGGACACCGGCGAAAAATCGCACCTGAACATGTACAAGCAATTCGTGGCGGCGGCAAAGACGGCCAAGACGCCGTACATCGCCGCCGCCGAAGACGACGCGCTTTATTCGCGCGAGCACTTCACCGAATTCCGGCCGCCAATGGGCTCGGTATCTTATAACATGATGCGCTGGAGCTTGTTTACCTGGACCGACGTTTACAACATCAAAGAACGTATCAGCAACTGCACGCTGATAGCCGACAGGGAATACTACATCGACGCTTGGGAGGAGCGCTTTAAGAAGTTTCCAAACGACAGCATGCCGTCGCATCGAGTCAGCGAGATCGGTCGCAATAACCAGGAAGGCTGGATGGGCGTCAGCCTGCGCAGATGCGTCAAGTGGCAGTCGTCGGTGCCGGTGATCCACGTTAATCACCCGGCCGGTACCGACTCCACCGGTTTTAAAAAACGCATGGGCCGTATCCGGGCCTATGACATTCCCTATTGGGGCAAAGCTATCGACATCATCAAGGAGTACCACTGATGCCCAAATATGACTTATCGATACTGATACCGGCCCGCAACGAGATGTTCACCGCCCGCACGGTGCAGGACCTGGTTGAAAAGAAACGCGGCAACACCGAAATCCTGATCGGCATGGACGGGCAGTGGAGCGATCCGGGCGTAGAAGATCACCCGGACGTCCGGATACTTTACGAAGAAGAGGCTTTAGGACAGCGCGCCATGACCAACAAATTGGCCAGACTCTCCAAAGCCAAGTACGTCATGAAGGTGGATGCCCACTGCGCCTTTGACGAAGGCTTCGACGTTAAGATGATGGATGCTTTCAAAGAGCTGGACGACGACGTGACGATGGTACCGGTCATGAAAAACCTGCACGCCTTTGACTGGGTCTGCAAGAACGGCCATCGCCGCTATCAGGGTCCGTCCGGACCGTGTACCGAGTGCGGCGAACCCACCGAGCGCGACGTGGTGTGGATCGCCAAGCCTTCCCCCAACAGTACTTCCTACCGTTTTGACCGCAGCCTAAAGTTCAACTACTTTGGCGAATACAAGAAAAAGCAGGTCGGCGAGCTGGTAGAGAGCATGTCGCTGCAAGGTTCGTGCTTCATGCTGACCAGGGATAAATACTGGGAACTGGAAATCTGTGACGAAAAGGCCGGCAGCTGGGGCCACCAGGGTTCGGAAGTGGCTCTTAAAACCTGGCTGTCCGGCGGCCGGGTCATCTGCAATACTCGTACCTGGTATGCCCACATGTTCCGCACTCAGGGCGGTGATTTTGGTTTTCCGTGGCCGGCCAGCGAACGCGAATTCGAAAAGGCCCGTAATCACATCCGGGACCTGTTCTTGAACGACAAATGGCCGCTGGCTACCCGGAAACTGCAATGGCTGGTAGACAAGTTCGCGCCGGTACCTGATTGGCACGACAATTTTAAGGGCATTGTCTATTACACGGATAACCGGCTGAGCCTGAAGATCGCCCGCCACGTCCAGAAACAACTTAGGGGAATAAGTAAAGAAGATAACATCCCGATCGTCAGCGCTTCTTTAAAGCCCATGGAGCACATGGGCAAGAATATCGTGATAAAAGGCGAACCCGGTCCACTGACTTTGTTCAAGCAGATCCTGGCCGCTCTGGAAGCCTCTACCGCCGACATAATTTTCCACTGCGAACACGACGTGCTCTACCATCCCAGCCACTTTGATTTCATCCCGCCACGCAAAGACATGTTCTACTACAACCACAATTTCTGGCGGGTCCGCACCAGCGACGGCTTTGCCGTACATTGGGACGCCAATCAGGTCAGCGGCCTGTGCGCTTACCGCGAACACCTACTGAATTATTACCGGGAACGCATCAAAGACATTGACAAGAACGGCTTTGACCGCAGCTACGAGCCCGGCGGTAGGGACAAGAGCCAATACGAGGTTTGGCGCAGCGAGTATCCCAATATCGACATTCGCCACAAAGGTAACCTGACCAAGAGCAAGTGGAGCCCGGCCGATTTCCGCGACAAATCAACTTGCGTGAACTGGCAGGAAACGACGGTAGATAAGATAACCGGTTGGGATAACCTACCCAACTTTATAAATAGCATCAAGGATAAGTAGAGTGGATTATCGGGTCCACTTATTTCATCCGACCGTACCTGCGGGCGCGGCCCAAAGAGCCACCCGCGTCCTAGAGGGGCGTTGGATCGGCCAAGGACCGGTAGTAGCGGAATTTGAACGACGGCTGAGCAAGTTTTTTGGACAGCCCAACCTACTGACGGTAAATTCGGGCACTTCGGCCCTGGAATTGGCTTACCATATTTCCGGCATAGGGCCGGGCGACGAAGTCATCGTGCCGG
>CAZWRI010000108.1:0-6559 GCA_964636115.1 uncultured Candidatus Saccharibacteria bacterium
ACGTGGTTCTCAACAGTATCGGTGAGGGCGTCCTGGCGGTGGATCAAAACCAGACCATCATGATCGCCAACAAGGCGGCCGCGGCACTGGTAGGCACCGTGCCGCGGCAAATAATCGGCGAAAGGCTGGAGGACGTCTTTAAGTGGACCCGGGGTGATCAGCCGCTAAGGATCGATTACGCGCAAACGGCGGCCTCTTATAGCCAGCTGCAGATGGTGCTGCCTAACGGCCAGACCCGTTATCTGGATCTGCTAGTGGCTCAGATCAATAATGACCCCTCCGGGATTCAAAACATCGTTACTATTCACGACGAGACCAAAAACCGTGAATTAGAAGCCATGAAAGTTGACTTTGTATCCATGGCGGCGCACGAGCTACGGACCCCTCTGACTGCCGTCAGGGGCTACCTTGGACTGATCAGTGACGACAATCATCCGGAAGACGCCGACAAGCGGCGTAACTATCTGGACCGCGCGCGGGCCAGTTCCAATCAGTTGGCCGGCCTGATCAATAACCTGCTCAACGTGGCCCGCATTGAACGAGGCGCCCTTAACATGCATCTGAATAAGCTCAATTGGACCGACTTGGTCAAAAATATCGTCAAAGACCAGGACTTCAGTGCCAAGCAAAAGAACATCAGCCTAAGTTACAGCGGCCCGGAAGACAGAATTCCGGTGCTAGGTGACGAAGTGGCGTTGAGCGAGGTCGTAAATAACCTGGTAGCCAACGCTATCCACTACAGCCCCCAAGGCTCAAGCGTAATCGTACGGATCCAGTCTTTGCCGGGTGGCATTTTGACCTCCGTGGCTGACAACGGCATTGGGATCCCCAAAGAAGCTCAAGCCCATCTATTCACAAAATTCTTCCGGGTCCACGGTGGGTTGGCCATGGGCAGCGGCGGCACAGGTTTAGGCCTATACATTTCCAAGTCGATCGTCGAATTGCACAAGGGACGCATCTGGGTAGAGTCGGAGCCCGGACGCGGGTCCACCTTTTACTTCAGCTTGCCCCACTTTGACCAAAAAAGGTATGATGAGACCAGTCAGCAAATGCAAAACCTAAAGAAGAGCCATGGCTGGGTTACGAAAAATATTACTCGTTGAAGACGATCCGCAGATAGCAGAAATCTACACTACCGCCCTTAAGCGGGATGGTTACGAAGTAGCCAATGCCGTGGACTATGACGGCGCGTTGGCCCAAGCCAAAGCCTTCCAGCCCGATCTGATCTTTATGGACATCATGATTCCCGGCCGTTCCGGCCTAGAGGCCCTGCATACTTTACGGACCGATCCACAATACGACGCGCAAAAGAAAAAGATCGTGCTACTGACTAACCTTGGAGAGAACGAGCAGGTAACCAAGGCCCTGGATTCCAACCAGGTGGACGGCTACGTTATCAAGGCGGACATCGTACCACACGAATTATCGGAAATCATTAAATCTTTTGAAGGCCCAGCCCCAGCGGACTCAAAAAATCCCTCTTAAAAGAGGGATTTTTTGTTCGGAGCGCACGTATTAACTAGCGCTCTTCTTTTGGACGGGCTTGGGCCACGGAAATGGTGCGGCCACCAACCTCGGTGCCGTTAAGGGCACTTTCGGCTGCTTTACCTTCGTCGTCACTTTCGAACTCGACAAAGCCGAAGCCTTTGCTGCGGCCGGTATCCCGGTCGCGGACTACGGTCGCGGAAGCGACGTTGCCATGCGCGGCGAACAACTCTTTGAGCTCTTCGTCGGTGGTCGCAAAAGGCAGGCCACCTACAAATAACTTGTACATCTGGTTCTATATCCTTTTTAACTTATCTTAGGAACGACCCCTTATTCGTCTGGCTGCGGTCGAACTTGGACAATTACCTTGCGGTCGTTCACTCGTTCTCTCTTAGACCAAGAACCGATAAGATCCTAACAGTGGTAGTTAAGCATGAAATAAGCTTTTAGACAACTGATTTTAAAAAAAGCTTTGACATTTTAGCATAAGCGTGTATAATAAGAAGCGTAAATTACTTAAAAACAAAAAAAGGGAAAATAAAAAATGGCTACCCAACTAGCGTTTGAGTTGTTGCCAACGACGGACGAGCGCCTTCTGGCGGTCGATAAAATCCTCAGCGAGTAACAACGAATAAAATCCAGCTGCCTTAGGCAGCTGGATTTTATTAGCTCATCTGTTATCGTGGTATAATGACCTCTGTTCTGACGAGGCAGCGTAGCTCAGTTGGTTAGAGCGTGGGACTCATAAGCCCAAGGTCACAGGTTCGATCCCTGTCGCTGCTACCATTTTTATGCCTAAGATTAATTACAATCCGGCGGAGCATCCGCGCACCCTGACGGACCAGGCGTTCAGGATCAGCTTGTACTTGAAGGCCGTGGATGGGTTACTGGAATGCTTAGGAGGGGTATTGCTCCTAATTATTAGCCCAGAGCAAATCAACCATTGGGCAGCCAGATTTACCCAGGGAGAATTATCCGAAGACCCGCATGATTACATCGCTAATCACGTCCTGGATACCGCCCATCACCTGACTGGCTCCTCGCTTAAGTTCGGCGCCGCCTACCTTTTAGCTCATGGCGTAGTCAAGCTTTTCTTGGTGGTGCAGGTTTTACGCGACCGGCTTTGGGCGTACTTGGCCCTAATCGGCGTGACCGTCCTGTTTGTGGTCTATCAGCTCTACCGTTTGACTGACAAATTTTCCATCGGTCTGATTTTGCTTACCATCCTTGATCTGGGCATCATTTACCTGACACAGAAAGAATACCGTAACCAGCTAGACGGCCGGGCCGGGGCGGGGTCGTAATGATGAAGGTGAACGTTGTCCCCGGTCGTTATATCTTAGGTGTTTCAGGTGGCGTGGACTCGATGGTATTGCTGGATTTGGTCCACGACTTGCCAGGAGTCGAAGTGGTGGTGGCCCACTTTGATCACGGCATTCGTGGCGATAGTCACCTGGATGAAAGACTGGTATCAAAAACCGCCAAAAATTATAACCTGACGGTCGAGGTAGGCCGCGGTAAACTGGGCAAAGACGCCAGCGAGGACACGGCCCGTACCCATCGTTACCGGTTTCTCAGCGGTGTTAAGCAAAAATACGCAGCCGACGCCCTGATGACCGCCCATCACCAGGACGATTTGATTGAGACTGTCCTAATCAATCTACTAAGAGGCACGGGCCGAATCGGCATCAGCTCCATGATCGACTCCAAAGTTGTCAGGCCGCTGCTTGATACTCCTAAGGAACCTATCCTGCGTTACGCTAAACTCCATGGCGTAAAGTGGCGTCAAGATTCGACCAATGACAATACGGATTATTTGAGAAATTACCTCAGGCTCAGAGTTTTACCCCGGCTTAGCAGGGAAGACCGAGACAATCTAGTCAGTAACATCGATAAAGTCGCAAATATCAATACTAAATTGAAAAATGAAATTGCGACTTTATCTCATTTAATACTTGTTAATGGCGTAATTGATCGGCGCCACTACACGAAGTTACCGCCGGAAGTTTCTAATGAGCTAGTGATCGCGTGGCTCAGAGACTCAGGCGTACAGGGCTACGACCGTAAAACAATTGAGCGGTTAGCCCTAGTCCTGAAGACAGGGCTACCGGGGACCCGTCATACAATCAAAGAAAGACTGGGAGTAGATTTGGCACGCGATAAAGCCTGGTTTGTTACCACTGGTCAAACTGCCTGATATAATATTTCGCATATGGATGGAAAACAGTTTCGTCTGGGTGGCAAAAATAACAAATCGCGGCGCAACGGCTTTAAGAACGTTGGCTTTCTGGCGCTCTTAGTTTTATGCGGTTTGGTAGTGTACGCGGCTTTTCATCAGACAAGTCCTTTAAAGAAAGTGCCTTTTTCTCAGGTGGTCAGCGAAGCCAACGCTGGTAAGATCAAACAGATTGACGTTAGCGGCGAGTCCTTAAAAATCACTCCTATTGGCCAGAGCAAGCCCACTGAGCAATCATATAAAGAAGCGGGTTCCAGTATCTACGAGCAGGGGTTGCAGCAAGGCAAGGTAACCGTTAATAACGAGCCCGCGAGCAACGGCAACGACATCTGGAGCGCTTTGCTGTCCGGTGTGTTGCCGGTGCTGATCATCGCCGGACTGCTGATATTCATGTTCCGCAGCGCCCAAGGGCAGGGGAATCAGGCGTTAAGCTTTGGCAAAAGCCGGGCGCGGCTATATGGCAACGAAAAAGACAAGATCTCCTTTAAGGACGTGGCGGGGAACGAAGAGACCAAACAGGATCTGCAGGAGGTTGTGGAATTCCTGAAGTATCCCAAAAAATTCGAAGGGGTAGGGGCCAAGATACCTAAAGGCGTACTGTTGGTCGGTCCCCCGGGAACTGGTAAGACCCTTTTGGCGCGGGCCGTAGCCGGAGAAGCCAACGCGCCGTTCTTCAGCATCAGTGGTTCGGAGTTCGTGGAAATGTTCGTTGGGGTAGGGGCCAGCCGCGTGCGGGACCTGTTTAATAAAGCTAAGAAGAACTCACCCTGTATCATCTTCATTGACGAGATTGACGCCGTGGGCCGGCGCCGTGGTTCCGGCATGGGTGGTGGGCACGACGAGCGCGAGCAGACCCTTAACCAGATCCTGGTTGAAATGGACGGCTTTGAGCAGGGGCAGAACGTGATCGTTCTGGCTGCCACTAACCGCGCGGACGTACTCGATCCGGCGTTGCTGCGTCCCGGACGCTTTGATCGCCGGGTGAATATCGACCTGCCGGACCGCAAAGACCGCGAGGCGATTCTAAAGATCCACTTTGCCGAGAAGCCGGTCAGTAAAAGCGTGGATCTGGATAGCCTGGCGGCCAAAACCGCCGGTTCCAGTGGCGCGGACCTGGCGAACATCGCCAACGAAGCGGCGATTTTGGCCGCCAGGCACAATCGCAAAGTCATTGAGAACGAAGACGTAGTGGGGGCGTTTGAAAAAGTTGCCATCGGGCCGGAGCGTAAGAGTAAGGTAATGAGCGAGAAAGAAAAAGAACTGACAGCCTATCACGAGGCCGGCCACGCGATAGTCGGCCACGTGATGCCGGACAGCGACATGGTGCACAAAGTCACAATTATCCCGCGGGGCCAGACGGGCGGCGTGACTTGGTTCATCCCGCCCGAAGACAAGAGCTATCACAGCATCATTGAATACAAAGACGTGTTGGCGCGGATGCTGGGCGGCCGGGTAGCCGAAGAACTTATCTACGGGCCGGAACGGGTAACTACCGGCGCCGGCAGTGACCTGCAAAAAGCCGCCGAGCTGGCCCGCGACATGGTCGTTAATCAGGGTATGGGTAAAAAGTTACGCGATCAGGTCTTCCACGTCGACGAAGGTATCATGCTGGAGAAGCTGGTTCACGAGCGGGAGTATTCGGACGAGACCGCCAAAGTCATCGACGACGAAGTGGAGTCACTAATCAAAGAAGCTGCCGTCAGGGCCCGCATCGTGCTAAAGGCTAACCTGGACAAACTTGAGGCTCTTAAGAAGGCTTTGCTCAAAAAAGAAACCGTCGAAGCCAAAGAAGTCATCAAACTGCTGGAAGGCGCCAGCCTGCCCAAAACCGCCGCCCTGTACTAGCCTGGATGTTAGAATAGGCGTATGGCGATTGATAGGATTATCAATTCTTCCGAGGGTGACGAAGAAGCCGACAAAGAGCTGGAGAACAGCCTAAGACCAAAAGACTTTGTTAATTACATTGGCCAGGAACACCTGAAAAAGAACCTCAAGCTGGCGATTGACGCGGCCAAAAAGCGTGGTGAGCCGGTGGACCACGTGTTGCTGCACGGGCCACCGGGCCTGGGGAAGACCACCATGGCAACGGTCATTGCCAACGAAATGGGGGCGCAGATCCGCGTGACCAGCGGTCCGGCCATCGAGCGGGCAGGGGACTTGGCCAGCTTGTTAACCAATTTGCAGGACGGCGACATTTTATTCATCGACGAGATCCACCGCTTGCACCGCTCGATCGAAGAAGTGCTTTACGCCGCCATGGAAGACTTTAAATTGGATATCATGCTGGGGAAAGGTCCGAGCGCGCGCAGTCTGCGCCTGGATCTGCCTAAATTTACGATTATTGGCGCGACTACGCGCACCGGTAGCCTGGCGGCGCCGCTGCGCGACCGGTTTGGCATGGTCCATCGGCTAGAGTTTTACACGCCGGAAGAGATCAGCCGGATCATTAAACGTTCGGCAAAGATCCTAGGAGTCAAAATCGACGACAAGTCAGCTACCTTGTTGGCTGGCCGCTCCCGCCTGACGCCGCGTATCGCCAACCGCCTGCTTAAGCGCGTCCGGGATTACGCCGACGTCAATGGCGACGGCATAGTGGACGTGAGCCTGGCCCAACAGGCGCTGGAGCTGCTGGAAGTTGACACGCTGGGCCTGGATCCGGCGGACCGCCGGCTGTTGGCGGCCATTATCGAACACCACGCCGGCGGTCCGGTGGGCGTTGAGACACTGGCTGCTCTAACGGCCGAGGAGCGGGGAACCATTGAAGACGTGTACGAACCGTATCTGATGCAGATCGGACTTTTGGAACGCACGCCGCGCGGTCGCAAAGCGACCGCGCGG
>CAZWRI010000109.1:0-7454 GCA_964636115.1 uncultured Candidatus Saccharibacteria bacterium
GACCACCACGCGGTAAACACCTTTTTCCTTTTCCAGAACCACTACGCCACCATTGAACTTATTGTCCAGGGGTGCCACGGACGTTACTGCCCATTGCTGATTGTCGAAGTAGCGGGTGTTTTTAAGACTATAATCAATGCCTTCCTTAGGTTGATCGCCTGAATTGATCGCCAGGCTTTGAGAGATGGCGCCCGTGAGCTGGGGGGCGGACTTTAAACCAATAAATTTCGAGTTTCCGGTTATGGCAAAATGGACAACCGTAAAAGCAACTACCAAGACTATGAATCCGATGATACCGAGTCGATTTTTACTACCCATTATTCTGCCTATCAGTATAAGTCATATTAAGGCTACGCTCCCGGTCCAACATAATGTAGGTAAACGTCGCCAGTGGAAACCGGAATTTGGTCCGGACCAACTTGGTCGGGTTGCGGACGGTTGGCACTGTGAGCTCCAAAGGTATATATTAACTGCCCTGCTACGTGATCGACTATCTCAACGTGACCACCTTGCTCCGCGGCGGGCTGGACCAGATCCCCGGACTGTAGTTGGTCGAACGGTATATGTTGCCAGTATTGACTGTCGCTAGCCTCCGTGTAGGTGGTTTCCCGTAAATCTGCGCCATATACGTCGTACACGGCAATGTTGACCAACCCACTGCAGTCTAAAATGCAGCTGGCGTCTATGGTTGGGCAGCTGGAATGCCAGGCAGAACCGCCTTGGTGGCCTCCTTGGTAGGTTTCGCTGTAACTTACCGGATCGTATTGCTGGGCGTCACAAAGGATTCTGGCTACGCCAGCCGCGGATTGACAATTAGGGCTTATGGAGTTGCCGCAGCCGGTCGTGTCGGCGGTGTCACCCGAGCCACTTCCCCCAGACCCACCATACTGCTGCAAAATTTTAGTGGCATTGCTTTCGCGTACGCCGTTGGGGTCTGTCCCGCCTTCTATATACTTCTCGAAATACAAAGCCGCTTCGGTCTCACTAGTTATCTGCTGGTAATGGTTAAGATCAAAATGTCCTGTAACGTCGGGGTGGTTATTCATGTGCTGCCAAACCAAGTCAAGCTGCGTAGATAGCTCATATACTGCTCCCTGGACCCCTGATTGTTGGAACAACGAGTAAAACTTGTCACCCGTACTCCGTCCTGTGTCACCATTGCCGCTCCACTGGATTATGCCCCAGCCCTTATCTCCGGCGTCGTAAGGGTCTGGACTTTGTCCGCCGTTTTCCATCACTTCGGGATTGAAGCCAGACTCTTGTTGGATGTTGCCCATAATGCCCGCAACTTGGGCGTCACTTAGACCCTTACCTTTAAAGTAATTCCACGTTTGCTCCTGGCCGTCGCTACCCACAAGGGTGGTAGATGAAGAACAGGAGCCACCCAGCGAAGTATCACCGCTGACGTCGGTGTCGTAATAATCTATGCCGGAATCAAAAGTGCTTTTTTGGGTAGCGGACAGCGCCAGTACTTGAGGAGTGTTGGACAGGGCCGTAAAGCACGCGAAGATTATGAAAAGACCACTCAGGGCGCGTGGCACGATGCGCGAGTTCCTAATTCTATGGAATCGAGGCATCGGCCTGCCCCTCCGAATCTAACGAGTCAATCGAGAAACACAACAAGGCTACGGGTGCGCCACTAGCAAGCGACCAATCTTGGTGACCACTGGCACTGTAGGTTTGGCCCTGGGTGTCTTTGATGTTTACGTAATCCAAGGAAGTGCCGTTGGCGTTGAATTGGCAGTGGTCCAAAGCGGCCGTGTTGCCATTGACCTGGGCGCTCCAGTCGCCACCACTAGTGCTTAGATTGCTGAGCGACACGTCTATCGTGGCGTGGGTACCGTCGGAAGAGCCGGAGGAAGTGGTCGTAGAACTAGCGCCACCCTCGTCTAGATTAGAACATGATTGGTCGTCCACGCCCAGGTAGCAAGCCGAAGTGTCCATAAGGCGCGAATCAAATACGAATAACTGTACCCTCTGCCAGCTGCTACTGGTGTCGTCGCACTTTGCATTAGAGTAGTCGGTAGTGTCCGGGTTGGTGTCGTTGTCCGCTACTACCGCCCACTTACCTAATTCTTTGGTTATCTTGACCCCAAAACAAGCTTCTGCCCTCGTTTTTATAGTGCCGCCGTCGGCCCCGTCCAACATAATAGCTACCTTATCCGCGTTGGCGTAAGGATCCTGATAGGCCGCGTTCTCCGCCACGTTGTCAGGTATACCGTACTGCGGGAACCCCCAGTTATAAGGAGTGTCAGCGGCTGCGGCTTGCGGCATCAACGGTGAAAAGACGTTACTGACAAAACTACCAAAATGGGTGAATATGCCGCCGATTTTGGCCAAGTTCTGTACCGGACTGGTGCTGGTTTGATCGATGAACTTGGAAATAGTCGAGCGGCTATCATAAACGTCAAATAGGCGCGTGGCAATGCTTTGGGACTTAAATTCCTGGTCGTATTGCTGCTCTTCCGCCTGGGTGAGGACGCTACCTTCGGTGCCGGCTAGGGCGACGCCACCCATGGAGCGCGCGCCGACGTTGCCAAGTTCTCTTGCGCCGTAGGCTAGCAAGTTGCCTCCAACCGGCCCACTAAGGACGTCCGGCACAATGGCTTTATCGGAAATTATATTGCCAAATTCTTGCTCGAATAGATATAGGACGCCTGCCGCTGCGGCCGTATTGGCGGCCATTTCAGCAGAGTAGGCCGCCCAGCTACCACCGGCGTCAAAAAAGCCAGAGATCAACAGTGCCAGCCCCGCCGCCGCCTGTACTATTTGTCCAGCCGTGCTGCAAGCGGCTCCGGTTATGCTGATACCCAATACTTTTATGTCCACTATGTTTTTTATATGGTCGGCCGTGGTTTTTCCTGAAAATGCCTCACCATATTGACCTGGTAAATCAGGCCCTCCCGGGTTGGTGGAGCCTTCCGTGGCTTGTAACGCCTGACCGGCCCAAATACTCTGGCCCTTACTGTCGGTAAAGCCATCCGCAATGGCTCCAAGCTGTAGCAGGTCAAAGTTCTTGTTGGATTGGATCTGAGAACCGATGGCTATTTTATCAGCCGCCTGCACGGTCGCAGGTAGGACGATAGCCGCCCGGTTAAGCAGAACGGCGGCGTTAGCCGAGGACCTTACGGCACAGAGGACGGCCGAGCCAATCAAACCGGCGCTGATCTTGTCCTTATTTTTAGACAGCAGGTCTTTTATGGTGGCTTTGGCCGCTAGGGCTTTGGGTGTGTCGGTTACCGCGGTCTCCTCCGCGGTCACGCGCTCTTGCTCGGCTTGTTGGGCGGCTTTTTTCCGCGCGAGGGCTGAACTAAACTTATTCTTTGCAACTGACTGCGCTTTATCAAGAGGAGACCAAAGTCGTGGCAAGTCCCAAGCCTGCTTAGTAAATCGTAGAGCTAGGCCGGTCTGAATCTTGCCGTTGCCCAGAGACTTGATTGCCGTCTGTGACAGTGACTTGGTGAAGTCGATACCCTTCAAAGTGGTATTGTTTAAATCAATTTTGAATACACCACTTCCCAGGCTACCGGTTTCTGAAATTATCGAGGCGTCGCTAATCTTAAAGTTCCTGGCTATCGCGTTCTCCCGTTCGGCGGCCGGTAAGTCTTTATAGGCGTCGTTTTGGCTAGTGTCGATCGTCATGCTGCCGGGTACGCCACGAGTATAATCACCGAATTCTATACCTTGCTCTTTTAATTGGGACAAAGTATTCCGGTAGACCGTCTTGCCGATGGCGCCAAGGCGTGTCTCGCTTTCGTTATTGGCGCGCAGGTAGCGGAAGAGTCCTTTGTTGCGGATTTGTACCGTGTGTTGGGTACCAAAGAAATTCTTTTGCAAGGTTTGCGACAGGTGGATAAATTGAAGCGGCCCGGATAGTAAAGAGACTATAGCGATAACGGCGCTGACAATTAATGCCAACACGCCACCGGATACGGCCTTACGGCGTCTGCTTCCCCACAAAAACCGGCCGACGCCTGAGCGCTGCTTGGTTTTGGCGCCGGCTTTATAGCCGGCGCCAACTGTATCTTCGTGTGCTACTTCATTCGTGGAATCTTCCGCGCCGGAAAGCTCCTTGGCCGAATAACCTTCCTTACCAACGTCTTTAAGGTGTCCGCGCTTGGGATCACTGGTTTCGCCTCCGCCCTCTAAAGACCTAAGTCGCGCGCGGGGGTTGGACGGTGCCGCCCCCGGACGGTCGTAGACCGGTTCCTGGTCTGCCGAGTCGTCTAGCTTGTGGGCTGGTTCGGCCATTCAGCTTAGGCTCCAGGCGGAACTTGTTGGGTGGGCTGGGGCTGGACGTTCAGCGAACCTTCGATTTGTTGCGGTTGTAATGGCTGGGCGGCGGGTACTGGTTGGCCCTGCTGCAGCGGCGTGGGCGTGGTGGTAATCAAGTCGGCTTCCGTAGGGCTGGCGATGACTTGGATGTGCACGTGGTTTTGGCCGGCAAAGAACAGTCCCTGACCTACCGGGAATTGGCTAAGTCGTTTCTTTTCCTCACTGGTGAGTTTGAAGACGTCCGACAGGACGTCCACGGCCGTGGGCGATTGTTTAAGCAACATCTGCATGCTGGCGTTGGCTACAATGGCCCGGCCCATACGGCTGGCCATAAAATCTTCCACGTCTTGGGTAATGGTGGTGACTCCCAGGTTATATTTGCGGGCGCGCTTAGCCAGACTGAACAGGAAGTTGGCGCTGTCCTCGTAGCGCATCAACTGCCAGGCCTCGTCCACTATCATCAGCCGTCGTTTACGGTCGGCTTTGGTCTTGTTCCAGATAAAGTTCAACACGATGTACATGGCCACCGGACGTAATTCGTCTTCCAAGTCGCGGATGTTAAAGACCACCATGGAATTATTTACGTCGATGTTGCTTTGCTGGCTAAAGATGCCGGCAAAAGTACCGCTGGTGTATTTGCGCAAGCGTTGAGCCAGTTGTGGTCCGGTACCGCCCATGTGCAACAGCGTGTCGTAAAGATCGTTGATGGTCGGCGGTGGCGAGCCATGCGTCAAAGGGTCGGTGGTGATGCCGGCTTTGGCGTAAGTTTCTATCAGGGCCGCGTCCAAGTCGGCTTCTTCGGCCGGACTCAAAGCCGGCATCATGGTCGCGCCGCCCTGCATCTGGCTCTGAGCCCCGCCCATCATCAATCGCAGTAAACCATGCAGGGTTATCAGGTTGGAACGCAAAGCATTATCGGCCTCGTCGCTATCGACTACTTGCGGCAGGTCGAACGGGTTGATGCGCGTAGTGCTGTTAAGGCTGAGCCTTATGTAGGCCCCGCCTACGGCGTCGCACATCTTCTGATACTCGTTTTCCGGGTCTACGATGAATATCTCGGTGCCGAACATCATGCTGCGCAGCGCCTCCAGCTTGACGGTGAAGCTTTTGCCGGCGCCGGACTTGGCAAAGACCACGCTATTGCCGTTTTCCAAACTGAAGCGGTCAAAGATCACTAAACCGGAGTTATGCATGTTGATTCCGTACAAGATACCGTTATCTTGGGTCAGGTCGGCGCTGGTGAATGGAAAACTGGTGGAAATAGCGCCGGTGTTCATGTTGCGGTAAATCTGCAATTGGTCGGCAAACTGCGGTATGACGCTGTTGAAGGCTTGTTCCTGTTGGGCGCTGGCCGGCTTGGAGTAGACCAGTTGTTGTCCCAACAGGCTTTCGACTTTGTGGCTGATAAATTCCAGCTCGTCCATTGAACCGCCGTAAATCGTAAAGTACAGGCCAAAGCGGAAGAACCGTTCTTCGCCCACCTGCAGTTTGTCGCGCATTTCCTCGGCGTCCTGGACCGCAGCCTGTTTGCCGGGGTCGCGTACCCTACCTTTTTCGCTGTCCAACTGGATGCCGGCTTCCAGCTGGCTGACTTTTTTGCGTAGGTTGTTAAGCACCAACTGACTGTCGACCGGTTGGATTATCATAGACAAATCTATTACTTCGTCCAGGTTGATCATGCTGGACAACCATCCGGTGTACACTTGGCGCGGGTAACCGTAAACGTAGTAAGTTCTGGCGTAACGGGTGCCGATTTGGAAGAAGTTGCCGTTGAACTGTAGCGAGCTGGGCGCTATGAAATCGCGCAGGGCGGTGACGCCCTTCTGGAAAGCAGCACTAACCTCTAACTGCTCAACGGCCTGGGCGTTATTGACCGGATCGGCTTTTTTCTTACCAAACGCCACTTAGGCCCCCTCCGGATTCAACCCGGGTTGCGCCACGGCGCCCTGCCCTTTGGTGACCACCGGGGCGTTGAGCTGGTTGAAGTCTTTAAGTTGCTGGCGGGTGGCGGTATCCGGGTTGTAGGCGTCGTAATAAAGCTCGATCAGCTCCTGCGTGTCCAGTGGCAGACTTTGGATGCCGCATTGCAACAAGCCTTGCATGACTGCCTGCACCCGGTTGCGGAGCTCGGTTTTGGCGGCTTCCAACTGGCTTTCGTCGATCACCACGTGGGGTGTTTTGTTAGGGCTGAACAATTGCATGGCGCCAGTAAAGAAGCTGGTGCTTTGCCGGAGCGCGCTGCGCATGTCCTGGTCCGGCTCGGGATAGCTGATCACCAGATAGAACTTCTTATCCATGATGTTCGTCTGCTGGGCAATGTCGTCCAAAAAGGCGATGTAATCCTCCATCAAAAGCCCCAGCAGCATGTTGTCCTGGGTGACCCGTATCTTGTCGAGCTTTTCCAGGTAAGGTCTAAGGTCTACTTTTTGGCTGCGGATAAAAATCTGTACCGGGAAGTAAAGCGAGTTCAAAAAGCCCTGGTAGCTGAATTCCACGGCCTCGCGCTCCTGGGGGCTCATCAGATCAAAGTTGATCGACTTGCACATGATGACCGCCCTGAAGGTTCCGTCGTTCATGATGGCGATGCCGTCGCGGATTTCGCTGATCAACAAGGCGTTCTGGGTGCTGTTTGGATTGGAGGCGGTGGCTACTTGAGCGCCATTGGCGGGAGCCGCCGCGGCGCTGGTCGTGGGATAAGCCGGCGCGTTTATACTGGCGGAGCTAAAGTCTTCGCCGCGGTATACCGGTTGCGGGCCACTTACGTTAGGGGGCTGTTTTGGTTGCATATTCTTCCACCCGTTTTGGTTTGGGTTTAGCGTGGGCTAGTGCAATTTGATTTCTACTTCGCCGGGGCCGATCTGTCGGACCTGGCCGACCCGGTTAGCCAAATGGGCAATCGAAGCCACGCTTAAATCATTACCGCTTTGGGCTAGTTCCAGTTTAGCAGCTGCCTGGGCGGCTGTCACGGTGTTTTGAGGAGCTTTCTTATCTGTAGCCGGTTTGGTGGCTGCCGTGGATTTTGGGGCTGGCTGGCTACCCCTGCGGTGGAATTTGGCGCTACGGCGATGGATCTCGGCCACCCGCGCGTGCTCTTTGTCGATAATCGCCTGTTCGGCGGCTGACAGCGGCGGGCCGCGGGCAGCCGCCGGCGACCCCTCGTCATCGGCACCACCCCGTCC
>CAZWRI010000110.1:0-2795 GCA_964636115.1 uncultured Candidatus Saccharibacteria bacterium
TGCAGCGGGTCTTTCTGCATCCACTGGTAGTTTCGGGGATATGTTTGCTCGTGCTCGGCGTCTCCGGTGAGATTTTCCAGCTCACCCCAGTCGCGCTCGCGTAGCATGCGGTTGATGCGCCATTCGGCGTCCGGCAGGCCCAGGTGGCCGGCAGTTTCTACGGTCCGGCGGTGCGGCGATGAAAAATAGCGGTCAAAACCCGGCAGGCCGTAGGGTTTGATGACGTGGTCCTGGATCCATTGCCCGGCGGCCTGCGCCTGCTCTACACCCTTAGGAGTTAAACGCCAGTCTTGGCCGGGGCGTTCGCGGAATTGATAAAGAAGATAGTCCATGTCACCTTGGCGACCTTTTTTGAAAGCGTCGCGGACGTAATTGCCTTCCGATTCGCCGTGCCGGACCATTACCAGGTGATTGGGCATTGCCATGGTGTCTATATTGTAACACTTTAGAGGCGTTTTGTCTATACTAATTGTACTTGGCGGCGTAGTACTTGTAGGCTTGGCCGATCAGGTCGGCGGCCTTGTGGATCTGGTCGGGGCTGGTTATGTCAAAAGTCCACAGGGGCGTGGCGTCCCAGGCCCGCTCCGGGCGCTTGGTGACCTTAAGGCTGGAAGGTTCGGGTTGCTTAAGGCGGATACCAACGATAATCCGATTCTTTTTGACTGTCAATGACACGAAGTTTGTGCCGTGGGTCTTATAACCGATGTAGTGCCGCACGGGCTTCTCCACGATGGCGCTGTCCAGGTTAAGGATATTTTCGCGCAGGGCGTCAAAAACCCCTTGGAGAGAGTCGTCGGCGCGCTGGCGGTGTTCGTCCACGGTGACGTCTTCTACCTGTTCGGTGATCTTCTCTACCTCTTCATCCTTGACGAGTTTAGAGATGGACTCGCTGGTTTTTTCGGTTTTGACCTGGCTTAGCTCCAAGATGTCGTTTTCATAAAGGGCGGCCTGCCACAGTTCGATCGGGAAGTTGCGTAGACCGCTGGAACCGATCTGATAAGGGGTGAACGAGCGAGCTAAGAACATCACGCGGGCTTGCGGCCAGTTAACGGCTTTTTTGTCGTCTATCAACTGGCCGCGCTTCTTGCTCAACTCCAACAGAAAGGCTTCCTTGTGCTTGAACATCAGCTGCAGGTAATGGATGCCCTGGTCCACCACGCTGAAACTCTTGTCCTTTTTGTATTCCAAGATGACAAAGGTGTTGGATTCGCGGTCAAAAGCCAGAGTATCGATAAAATAACCGTCTACTGGGAACTCGTGGGCGATGAATTCCAGGCCGAACAGGGTTTCTAGGTTATCTTCAATCAGGCCATGCAACTGGGACTCTTTGGCGAAGTCTTTTTCTTTGATGGCCAAAAGCTTAGTGGAATTGATGCTGTAAAGTGACATTAGCGATATTTTAACACTTTTGCTTACTTTTGTCTATAAGGGAATAAGGGAGCCTATATAGTTTACAAACCTAGCGTATAATTTTGGCTATGGGGCTGGTAGCCACAATTAAGTCAAAGAATGGTGAGACTTTTACTGTCTCAACTGTTTATCGTCAGAAGTTTTTACCGCTTCCCGACTTGAGGGTAAAAGAGGTATATGTCGTCTGTGAGTCGGCGGTATACAAAGGTAAGCCAAAGCCATTTAGAACTACGATAGGCAAAAAGCCTTTTATGATTGCCTTCAATCTATATCAAGGACTGACTCTTGAAATAGATAGTTTCCACGATTTAGTCGTCAGGGTACTTCAGGACAATGTTATTAAGACACCAGAAGACTTCGTAAACGCCATAAGCGATAATGACGAGGAGTATTTTGAGGCAGAGCAGACAAAGTCTAGGCAACTACTTTTAGGCTTCAAGAACATAGACTTTGTTTATATTGTCTCAACTACCTATCTAGGTTAATAAACAGAAAAACCCCTTTCGGGGTTTCGCTGTTTCCTAAGCCTGTAATCTGTATTTACGATTAAATTGTACCGCTCACAACTTGGCCTGTAAAGCGATTATGCACATGGTAAGGGAGCGGACTTAGTAATCCGCTCCCTCTTGTGGTGGCTCGGCCGGAGGGATTCGAACCCTCATCTCAGGCTTAGGAAGAGCCTTGTTCTATCCGTTAAACTACGGCCGCCCAGCACTGATAATCAGTTTATAGAACTTCGCCCAATTTGGCAAGCCATAATAGGAGGCAAATGGTCAAGATGTGGGGGTTTTGGCTTTACTCTATATGGATAGTCTGCTATACTCCCAAATATGAGCAGTATTACTTATTCACCAGAGGCGGTACGAGCCCTTAAGGCACTTTTTAAGGGTGTATCAGGGATAAAGGTATCCCGTAAGCGAGTCCTAGAGAATGTCAGCCTAAAGACCTATTATAACTATGGCCCGACTGTTTATGACGCTGGCTTAGCCAAGGCCATTAAACATGGCAATAAACTAGACTACATTCAACTAACGCCTGCCGGTCGTGAGGTTTTGGACAATGTTAGGGCTGAAGCCCAGCCCGAGGAACCTGCCACGCCTGCCGTTAAACAGGAATATCTGCTTGATGAAATCACCAAGCTAACCGATGTGTTCAATAAGCAAAGTAACATCTGGGAGTGGAAACTAAGCAGGAAGGAGAGTGTGAGCCAGCGATAACGATAGTGAGTAGATAGCTGGGTGATGGCCGTGGTGTAATCACCGGTGTCGGCCTGCAAGATTGCGCAATCCCTAAGATGTAACCCAGCTACCTGCTCAGTATCACTATACCGATGATAGTAAACTGATTTTCATAAATTGTCAAACTACTAGCTTGGTTTTTTCTCT
>CAZWRI010000111.1:0-8680 GCA_964636115.1 uncultured Candidatus Saccharibacteria bacterium
AATTTGGGGCTATGCTTGGCCTTAGGATTACCTTCCCGATACCTCCAGGCAAAGCCCACGGCCATGACGTATACCGGTATGACCACTATCAAAGACAACCCAAGGGTAAAATAGATCAGACCGCGCTCCTTGGCACCTATAGGCCCGGCCGGATTCAGCACTGCCAAAGGATGGCGCTGGAAGTACCAGATCGATATCAGGACTAACCCGGCGGTAAAGGCCGCCACGCTGGCAATTAAATTGCGCCTTCTCAAACCATGACCCTCCGCAGTCCGCACATAAGCTTAATAACAGTATAGCTTAAAGCCGAGCCAGGGCGGAATCGATTTGCGAGTAGTCGTTCAGGCCGGCTGCCGGTATCAAGGCCGATTCACCGTCAAAGGTCACGAAGCCGCTCAGCATGTTCCGGCCGTCAAGCTTATTCAGGCTGACCGATTGGAGCTTGTCGCTAGGAATGCTGTTAAAGAGTCCGAACAAAGGCCGCACGGCGTCGATGGTAACGTCGGTCTTGACGTTGCTGGCTACGGCGTCCAGGATCTGACTGTTCTTGCGCGGATCCAGGACCAGGTGCCAATTCAACTCGTCCTTGATGGCCGTGAATACCTGCCGCTGGTGTTGTGTGCGGTCAAAATCACTTTGCGGAAAGCCGTAGCCAATTTTGCCGCAGCCGCAGGGATCGCCGCGGGCCCTGGTTAGGTTAAGGGCGGTTTGGCCGTCTATCTTCTGAACGCCGTTCTTGAGCCGTAACGGCCCCCCGTCGGCTTTACTGATATTAGGGTCGTAAAGACCGCGCGGATCCGGACTCTGGATGTTCACGCTGATACCACCCAACGCGTTCACGACGTTTTTCACGGCCGCGTAATCGATCAGAGCGTAATAGTTTATCTGGGTCTGGAAGTCGGCGTCGACCAGTTGCTCAAGGGCGTGCATGCCGTAGTTTTCGTAAACGGCGTTGATCTTGCTGTAATCGCCGCCTGGCGTCCGGACGTAAAGGTCACGCGGGATACTCAGCATGTAGCCCTTGCGTGTCGACGGATCCATGGATAACAGGATGATCGAATCGGTCAGACGGGAGCCTGAATGGCCCGGGTCGTCCACCGAATAGCCGACCAATAGCACGTTAACCCGTCCATCACTAGCCGTTTTTAGATTGCCGCCGCGCAATAGCGCCATGACGTCCTTGGAGCCGAACAGTTTCTGGGTTGCCGCCGTGATATTGCGTGCGTCCCAGACGGCTATGACTATAAAAGCGGTCAGGGCTAACAATAGCAGGCTTAGGGTGGTCCACTTGACTCGCCGGCGCCATTTAGGCGTAGGTTTTACGGGCTGTGTCCGTCCAAGCGTCTGCTGGTCAGGTGGCGCTGGAGCTAGTTTGGGTGAAGGTGCCAGTGAAGGATGCTGCCGGGTCGGTAGATTCCGGTGGATGTCAAAGGCTTTGGGGGCGTTTTTCTTGCGTGGTTGGGCCATCTGGGTGTAGTTTAGGCGGCTGGCAGGCTAATAGTAAAGACCGATCCCTTGCCCGGAGCACTGCTGACTTCTATGGCTCCGTGATGGAGATCGGCTATCTTTTTGGCCAACGCTAATCCCAGACCGTAGCCGCCGCCGGTGGCTTTGGCCCTAGATGTATCCGCCCGGTAAAAGCGCTCAAAGATGCTGGGCAGATCGGAAGCCTTGATGCCTATGCCCTCGTCTTTGATGCTGACACGGATTTTCTTGTCCTTTAGCACGGAGCTGATTTTGACTTGGCTACCCCGCGGGCTGTATTTGATGGCGTTGTCAAGCAGGATGGCCACCAGGTCCACCAGATGCTGGTGATTTCCGCGGACACTATAATCTTTGACGCCGGCGTTAATCTTTATCTTCTTAGCCGCGGCCATCTTGTCTACCCGTTCGGTAGCCTGTTTGACCACGTCTTTGACGGAAACGGCGTGATCCAGGTCCTCGTCGCCATTGCTGGCGTTGGTCAATTTAAGCAGGCCTTCGGATAGAGCTCGTAACTTAACCACCTCCTCCAAATTACTTTGTAGCAGAGCAATGGCATCCTGCCGGCTAAGCCTGGAATCGCGCAGCGCGACCTCGATCTCGCTCTGCATAGCCGTCAAGGGCGTGCGGAGCTCGTGGCTGGCGTCACCGGCAAAACGGGCCTGTGAATCCAAAGATTCCTCTATTGGCCGCAAGGTTCGGCGGGCCAGCGCGTAACTGCCGATACCTCCGACTACTAGGACCAGGAAGTTAAACAACACTAGGTTGCCCTTGAGGTGAGAGCGGTCGGTCAGTACTTGGTTCTGGCGCAGCTGGGAGTAATCGTCAATGTCTCCCGGGCTTAGGAATCCGCTGTAGTAGTTGATTTGACGCAAAGCGTTGCGTTCCAGATCGACGCTGGAAACATGATAAAGAGCTAGGCTGGTACTGAGCGACAACAACAATATGATGCCCAGATACCAGCTGGTCAGCTTCAGAGCCGCCGAATGGAACATGTCTTTCATCTAAGTACCCAGTTTATAACCAAAGCCGCGCAAGGTCCGTATCAATTCCTGGCCCTTGAACGGCTTGTCGATCTTGTTGCGCAGATAGCCCACGTACACCTCCACTGTGTTGGGCAGGATGTCGGCGTCAAAGTCCCAGACGTGGGCGATGATGTTGTCTTTGGAAAGTACCTGGCCGGCGTTACGCATCAGATATTCCAGTAGCGCGAACTCCTTGGCGCTCAAGTTTATGTTTTGCCCAGCGCGGGTAACCTTAAAGCTGAGCGTGTCCAGGCTTAGGTCGCCAACTTCTAGCACCGTACCCTTGGCTTCCGACGGACGGCGCATCAGTGCCCGTACCCGAGCCAATAGTTCTTCAAAAGAAAAAGGTTTAACCAGATAGTCGTCGGCGCCGGCGTTCAGGCCCTCCACGCGGTCTCGCACCTGGTCTTTAGCCGTTAGGATAAGAATTGGCGCGTGATTACCCTTGGCCCGTACCTCGCGGCAGATCTCCAGGCCTTCGGTGCCGCCGGGCAGCATTCTGTCAATTATCATCAGGTCGTAGTTTTCGTTCAGGGCCGCGCCCAGGCCGGCGTCGCCGTCGAACTCCACGTCCACGGCGTAACGCTCCTGCTCCAACCCTCTTTTGATGGCTCCGGCTATCTTATGCTCATCTTCGACTACTAAGATTCTCATACACCTTACATTTTACTTTATCGGCTTAAAATTACCTGAGAAGTCGAGTTGGCCAGACTGGAGTACAATGACTACTAGTGACCAAAATAAAACTTAAACCGGTACAGGCACTGGGTGTGGTTGGCAGCCTGGCGTGCGTGGTGGCGTTCGTGCACGAGCCCAGCTTTCCAACACCGGATAAGTTACTAGTTTTCCTGGTATTCGTGTTCATGACGTTCGGCCAGGCCACGGAAATGCTCCGCCGGCTATTGCCGTTCGTGGCGTTGATCCTAGTCTACGAATCGTTCCGAAGCATTGTGCCGGAACTCAACAAACACGTTAATTACACCTTGGCGCCGCACGCTGACAAGTTACTATTTGGCAACCTGCCCACGGTTTACCTGCAGGATTGGTTGTGGCATGGTAAGGTCCAGTGGTACGACATTGTCCTTTACGTGCCTTATCTACTGTTTTTCGTGGTGCCGATAGGCTTGGCTTTGCTGGTCTGGAAGACACGGGAAAAAGCTTATTGGCGTGTGGTTACCACCTATCTGACGGTGTTCTTTGGGGGGTTTTTGACATTTCTGGCGTTCCCGGCCGCGCCGCCCTGGCTGGCGTCACAGAATCACTATATCCAGCCTATTACCCGGATTTCCAGCGACGTGTGGGCTAGCCTGGGTATCCATAACTTTCCTTCGCTCTATAACCACCTGGCAGCCAATCCGGTAGCCGCCGTTCCCAGCCTGCACTCGGCGTGCGCCACCCTGCTGTCGATCTTTATTTTTAGACTATATGGCTGGCGCTGGGGGTTGGTCTCGCTAATTTATCCAATTTTGATTTACGTGGGGGTGGTGTACGAAGGTGAACACTATGCTTTTGACGTCGTCACCGGCATTCTTTACGCCTTTGCGAGCTACTTCGCCAGCCCGTACCTCCTTAGATGGCTCCAAAAAGGCGGTCAGAGACTTAGAGCAGCGTACTCCAGTAGTACCAGAAGCGCTTTAAGATCAGAGCGATAATCACCAAGAACCACAGCAGCAATATGTCGCCGTGATGGCGTTGGGCGAATTCCACGGGTCGGCGTAGTTTAGACGGCAGTTTGAGGTTGCCCGAGCGTAGGTTGTACAGGGTGACGTACCAGAACAGGGGCGCGTTGGCCGTCCAGACGATCATGCAGAAGATACACAAGGCGCCGATGCGATAAAGGGTCTGAAATTGCAGCCAGGTAAGGAACGCAAAAGCGAACAAAAGACCAAGTTCGGTAAGTTGCCAGAACCAGCGCTTGAATCTGGCACCCGCCAGCATGGCCGCGCCGATGGCGGCCACGGCTGCGTAGCCGGCAATGCCAATGAAGTAGTTGGGAAAACCGAAGGCGTGTGATTGTGCGCTATCGGCCACGCTGGTACAGCTTAGAATCGGATTAAGGTTGCATACTGGCACGTAGGCTGGATTCTTAAGGCGCTGAAAGACCTCGATAGACAGCAGCAAGGAGGCTGCCATGGCGACGACACCACCAATAAGAAGCAACCATGGTAAAACCCGCTCCAGGGTCCACCCCTCAGTCGTTTTTTTGTTAACTACCATTGCTGCCAACAGTTTAGCATAGCTTAATCCCTTATGTTTATCAGGTTGAAGGCGTTACAATAGACGGAAATGGCCAAGGCCACTAAGAAAAGCAAAAATAAGCCCTATTACCACGCTACTACTTTGCTGCTATTGATCCTAGCGGTGGCGGCTTATCTGGCCTTTATATGGCTTTACATGACCCGGAGCTATCAAAGTTCGCCGTTGCCTTCCGGGCCGTTAGCCACGGCTCAGGCTTTCAGCGGCACGGACTACGCCCACAGCCTGGACCTGCGCGTGGCGGCCAAAGCCAGTTACCCGTCAACGGCCGTCAAAGCCGTCCGTGCGCTGCCGGCTGATGCCGGCCTGGTTGAGCAGGTGGTGAGCTTTGGCGTACCGACTGACAATTTGACGGAGTACGGACTAATGATGCGGCCGGCGGCGAAGCCGCCGGCCAGAGGCTATCCTACGCTGATAATCTGCCATGGCTATTACAATCCCGAACAGTATCAAACGACTACCGGCTACCTTAACGACATGGCTTTCTATGCCAGGCACGGGTTTGCCGTCATTAAACCGGACTTCAGAGGCCAAGGCGACTCCATAAACCAGGGACAGCCTGAAGGCGCCTACTATTCCATGGCCTATAACACCGACCTTATGAGCCTTATCAGCGCCGTGCGGCAGACCAAGGGTCTGGATGGTGGCAATATTAATCTGTGGGGACACAGCATGGGTGCCTACGTGGCGCTGCGGGCCGCGGTGTTGTCGCCGGAAATTAAGAACCTTATCCTGCTGTCTGGGCCGGTAGGCCAGCCGCAGGCAATGTTCAACGACTATTCCGCCAGCTCAGACCGCGACAATCCCGTAGCACTTAAATTACGCCAATCTGTCCTGCTCAAATACGGTACGCCATTGACCGATCCCACTTTTTGGAACGCCGCGGCGCCCATAGATTATTTGAGCCAACTTAATGCCACCGTCCAAATCCACGTGGGAAGCGCGGATGGCGTTGTGCCACCTTTGTTCTCGGCCGAACTTGACCAGGCCTTGACTCAGGTCGGACTAAGCCATAGGTATTACGTTTACGACGATGCCACCCATAGTTTAGCGGAGCAACGACCGCTTATCTGGCAGCGTTCGCTAGCGGACCTAACCAGCGGTACTTCTCGCTAAGGCGCTGGGCCCAGCGGTCAGGTCGGCTATAGCCACTGCCACTCGTAAAGGCTTTGTAGATGATCGTAACGGCTATCAACAGGACCAATGCCGCCAGAGTTATCAGGAAATTCTGCCACAGCGTGGTTTTGACGGGTATGAAGATCTTAAAGACGAACACGATAAACGAATGAGCTATGTAAACGAACAGGCTATTGCGCCCAAGCAATTCCAGGACGCCGCGCGTCCGTTGGTTGATTCGTCGTTGATATTTATTGACCAGCATGAACAGAGCGCTAAACCAAAGGAAAAATAGTACGATCCGCAATGGTCCCATGGTCCACTTCTGGGCATACACCCAGACGTCGGCGTTATAGTTGTTCCAGGTGAACGTCAGGTGGCGCAACCACGGAGTCAGGCTGCCGTAATGATCATTCAGGCTCTGGAGCAGGTAGACGCTTAGGTAGCTGACGGCAAAAGTCACGGCGGCGGTGGCGTAGACGCCCTGCTTTAGTCTATTTTGGACGGTCGGCTTAAGGTCCGTTAAGCGCTTAACTAGCTGCTGCCAATAGAATCCGACCAAGATGCCGCTATTAAAGATGATCTGCCAACTGGTGGTGAACCCTTGTCCCCTAAAATGCCAGACTAGGATAGACGCGATCAGCATCAGCCACCACTTCCCTTTGGCGATCAGCCAGAAAACTAATGGCGCGAAGGCCATCAGAATGGCGAACCGGGCTAGAAAATCAGACCAGCCGTACGAATAGCGTAGCAGTATAGTTTCCTTAAGTATGTGTGGCCAATTCACGGGTTCTTGGATGCCATACTTGATTCCGGGATCATGGATATACACGGCAATCGTTACGTATAGAAGCGTCAGGATTATGGAGCCGATCCACAACTCCAGCCCCCGCCGCCATAGCTTGGCAACAATGACTTTCATGCCCAACGCCAGTCGCCGCCGGTAAACAATGCCTATCAACAGCCCAGACAAAAAAAAGAACCCTTCGGCGGCCGACACGAACAACCGGCCTTTGCCGGTAAAGAAGTCCAGGATGCTTGGATACAGCTCGACGTGATCGATCATAATCATCACTAACAGCCAGCCACGGATGAGGTCAAAGGCCAGGATGCGTTTAGTTTTGGCGCCCACGGCCAAGTCGGACTCGCTGACTTGGGTGCTCACAAACGGGCCTCCGCCAAGCCGCGCAGGCTGGTGAGCCTAGGTTTACCGCTGTGCGTCCGTGGTAAGGAATCCAGAATGATGACCTGATCGGGCCTCCAAGCCATGGGTAGATCGGATTTACAATAAGTATCCACGTGTTTCGGGTCCAGCTCGCCGACTATAAAAAAGACCAGCTTGTCATTAGGCTCGCCCGGTCGCTGCATGCCCATGACGTGAACGTCGTTGACCTGTGGGTGTTGGTGTAACGCCCATTCGACGTCGCGCGGTGAAACCGTGTAGCCATAGCGCCGTATGCGTTCCTGTTTGCGACCCTTAAGGACGATCCGTCCGTCGTCAAGCTCGGCGATGTCACCGGTATGCCACCAGCCGTCATCTGTCAAAGCCTGCCTGGTCGCCTGCTCATTGCGCCAATAACCGGGAAAAATACCGTCCGACCGCACTAAAAGCTCGCCTTCGTCGTTAAGCTTAGTCTCTACGCCTGGCAGCGGCTGGCCGGGTGAACCCAGTACCCGCTCCTCCAGGTGGTTGCCGGCTATCCGTCCAGTTTCGCTGGTACCGTAAGTTTCTAGGATCTCCACGCCAAAGCGTTGCTTGAATTTCTGCCACACGGCCGGCGGCAAGGGTGCGGCTCCTGACACGCAGAGCCGTACCGACGATAAATCATAGTCGCCCGGCGCCTGGGCCAACTTCACGTAGGCCGAGGCGGCATGCGAGAAAAAACTGATTTTTCCCGACGACAAAGTCTTAAGGGTTTCGACTTCATCGAACCAGCGGTGCAAATAAAGGGTATTACCGTGATAGATCGCTCCCGATAGCCCCATGACTATTCCCAGCATGTGCGACAAAGGCGTGGATACCAGTAAAGTGTCTGCCTCCGTCCAGTTCCAGCGCTGCGAACAGGCCTTGATGTTCCATGTGTGGTTGGCGTGGGTATTGGGCACGGCTTTTGGTTTACCGGTGGTACCGGAAGTAAAGACCAGACTGGCGATCTGCTGCTTGGAGGGCAAGCGCAGTGGTTTGAATACTGGCCGGCTGTCGGCTTTCAAATCTTCCAGGATCACTAGTTTCTTGTCACCGTGGAGCCTGGCGGCATACTCCCGGTCGGTGATAATGAGTGCCGGGTTGATCTGTTTGACGATGGCCTTCAGTTCCAGGCTCTTGTAACTGGCGTCCAGTGGCAGGGCTATGTGGCCAAGCTTGAGGATGGCCAGATAGGTGACGACCAGCTGCCAACAGTTAGGCATCAAAAGGCCGATTACCAGTTGTTTTTGGGTTTTGGGCAGCCGCGACGACAGTATTTGCGCCAATTGCTCGGACTCCTTGTCCAGCTGCCGCCAGGTCAATTGCCGATCCTCGGTTATAAGCGCCGGCTTCTGCGGTCGGCTAATGGCATGGAATCGTAAGTAGTCGGTTAGATGGGTTTTAACCAGAGCTCCCTCCTTAAGTCTCGGCTTGGTTGTTGAGTTATTAGTCTTTATTATACAAGCCAGCCTGAGCCGTGGCTGTAAGATTATCGCGATTGATTAAGATTTATTTAGGGCGCAAAAGGAGTGAATGTGGCTGGGGAGGAGGGACTCGAACCCCCGAATGCCAGGACCAAAACCTGGTGCCTTACCACTTGGCCACTCCCCAATCG
>CAZWRI010000112.1:0-4911 GCA_964636115.1 uncultured Candidatus Saccharibacteria bacterium
AGTGGGTTACATCGTCAGCGATGATTACTCGCTCACCACATACACGCCTCTGCCCCTAAACCGGGCTATCGTCAGCGTCTCCTTTGACGACGGCTGGCTAAACCAATATCAGAACGCCTATCCGCTGTTACAGAAGTACGGCGTTCCCGCTACCTTTAACATCATTACCGACTCGTCCATCACTAACCCTGATCCTGAGTACATGAATCTGACGCAGATTAAAACCTTGCTGGGTAAAGGAAACGAAATTGCCTCACACTCGGAAACTCATCCGGACCTGACAACCGTATCCCAATCCACGCTGGTCAAAGAAATGGGTGAAAGCCAGTCGATTTTGCAGAACGCTTTAGGCGTGGCAGTGACCGACTTTGCCTATCCTTACGGGGCTTACAATGCCAACACCATCGCCGTTGGTTCCCAGTACTACCAGAGCCAAAGGACCGTTAACGCTGGGTTGAACACCAAAGACAACCTGGACCTGACGCAACTTAAGATCTACGAAGTCGACAGTAATATCAGCCAGGCACAGGTGCAGGGCTGGGTCGACGCCGCCGTGGCTCAAAAGGCCTGGTTGATCCTGGTTTACCACGAGATCGCCATAGCTCCTAGCGACCCCACTGACTCCTTGTACGACACTCAACCTACCGATCTGGACGCTGAACTGGCCTACATTCACAACTCCGGCGTTGCCGTAGAGACCGTGCATCAGGCCATCAATGAGATTCTTCCGCAGCTTTAAGTTCGCTTTTCTGCAAAATCAGCGGTGGGTCAAGTTCCGGCATGATCGCAAAATCGGTTACTACTACCGCAAATGGCCGCCATTCGCGTTGGCCTATCTTGTCGGTCTGACGGTTTTTGGGGTGGTGTATTTTGGACCTGCCCATTTTGGTGGTAACCATGAACCGGGATCCGGTACCACCGGTTTAAATCTGCAAAAGACACTGCGCTTTACCCACAAACCGTATACTCATCGGACGCCTATTTTGGACTTAACGCAAGGTGGTAGCGGCACGGCCTGGCACGCCTCAATAATCACAACTATTTTTTGGGTAGGCGAACCAGCTGACGCCGACAACGGCTACATCCCCAATATGGCCAGCGCCTGGGATGGTCAGTGGGAAAAACACTATGGTGGCGTGGATAACCCCGATAAACGCGCTGGCTACCGACCGGCTGCCTTTGTCCCTAAGGAGAACCCTTTTTACTTCGCTTTACCGTACGACGACATAAGCGATTCCGGTAAGCGTAAATCCTCGGCCACGGATTGCCCTAACTATCCAAGTATGAAAAGCCAGGCTTACTCCTGGTGTAAAAACGGGTGGATAGCTGTTCGCTTTGGCGGTAAAACAGCCTACGCCCAGTGGGAAGACGTGGGGCCGTTCGAAGAAAACGATACCAGTTACGTTTTTGGCTACGCCAAGCCGACCAATACGGACGGCGTAAACGCGGGCTTGGACGTTTCACCGGCAGTGCGTGATTATCTGGGGTTGGAAGACGTCAATAAATGCGACTGGACGTTCGTGCCGGCCGGAGGCGTGCCGTCCGGTCCCTGGTCTAAAACCGTCACAACCAGCCTAGGCTACTCAATCTAGTGTATAATTACCCCTGTTAAGCGGGATTCGTATATCGGCTAATATATCAGTTTTCCAAACTGAGGAGACCGGTTCGACTCCGGTATCCCGCACCATGGATATTTATAAAGTTATATTGCCTGCCGGCGCTGGATAGCCCTGGCGATGGCCAGGTTAACGCCCAGATGCTCTGGCGTCTGAGTCTCGAACTGGGAGAACATGGCTACGTGTTGCCGCGTGCGCTCAAGAGTGTCGGCCGGCAGGGCGTCCAAGCGGGCGTCCAGCATAGTCCAAGTCATCCGTTGGTTAGCCGTCCGCAAGCCATCCTTGGCCGCAGCATCATTCAAAATCTGCTGCAGGTTGGAAAAGTCGGCTTCCAGGTTGGCGGAAGGTTGTATTTTCAAGGGGAAGGCATCAACTTCGGGGCAGGTCGCCGAAGGTACGGCGTCTTCGGCTTCCAGCGAACTGACTAACGGGCCCACTTCAACCCCTGATACCGGGTGATATAAACCAGGCCAGGCCTTCTCCTCGTACCCTTCTTCCACGCCTTGGATATATAGCGGAACACGCTCGCCGCTGGCCATGATCGCGCCCAGGCCAAAACGGCCCAGGTTAACCGGTCTTTTAAGGTCACGGATGCTATGGATCTTTAATGTCCCTTTTTCGGCTTCCAGGGCTGAATTCATTAACAGTTGGGCTGATTCCTGAGCCGATTGCACGTAGAACCAGGTGTCCGGGTTGTGGACACGGACTGGCTGGCCGGACTCAATGGAGCCGTGGAATTTTTGCAATAGGCTGGAGCTGTCAACCACGTGCGTAAAGCGGCCGGCCGAGCACAGCATGTTTCCTCTTGACGCGGCTTCAGAAACCAGCCACTCGCCGGTCTTCTTGGACGAGGCGTAAATGTCCGGCGAATAGGGCCGGGTGGCCTTGCCGGTAGAAGCGTAAATAAAATGTTCCACGCCGGTCGCTTCGGCGGCCTCCAGCATGTTTTTGGTGCCGTTTATGTTCGTGCTCAAGGTATGGTGGGCCCGCGTTTCGGCCTCGTGGTTATATTTGTCGGCTGCCACGTGATAAACGACGTCCGGTTGGACGGCCTGCATGATTGCTAAGATCCGGGCGCGGTCCCGGACGTCGGCGTACGAGTACTCCACTCCCGTCACCGGCTGGTGCGGTTCCATGGTGCCGCGACTAACGCTTACCACCCGGGCGGGGCTGAAGCGGCTTAGTTCTTTAAGTAGCGCTGAACCTATCAGACCAGTACCACCGCTGACCAGGACTGTTTTGCCCTGGAGGTGTTCGCGGAGCTTATCTTCCGCTACTTCCAGGCGTCGGTTCTGGGTATCCACGTAATAACGGTATTCTTCTATGGACTGCGCGCCGTGCAAGGCCACCAGGCGCTGCGTGAGTTCATTCAACGTTTCAAGGGTGGAGTAATCCAATTCACCCTGTCCTGGAGGGGCGATCGACCGCATGTAGTCATAGACCTCAGCAGGATTTGAGACATAATTTAAATCACCGACCTCCAACTGAGGTCGGACCAATTCCGACGTACTCATAAGCAGTATTATATTCTATTATTTGAATTAAGTCAAGATTACGGTATAAATATAAGCACTTAGGAGATAAATCGGATACAATGTTACGGGATACGGTTTAGGTACGAACGAGCCCCGGTAGCTCAGCTGGATAGAGCAGGAGACTTCTAAGCTCAAGGTCGCAGGTTCGAATCCTGCCCGGGGTACCACTAATAAAACCCGTCGTGTAGACGGGTTTTATTAGTGGTACGGCGTGTACTTAGAGCTGAGCGCGCACTTCGGCGGCGGCCTGGGCGGTGGTTTTGACCGTCACGCCGGTGCTTTTCAGGTATTTCATCTGGGTCGTGAAATCGGCCGGTTGCACGGTGTAAAGGTCGTCGGTTGGGTCAACCGGCGTGGTGGCGATCTCGTGGTAGACCAGGATCAGCCAGCTTTTTTCGGCGATAGCCTGATTGATCCAAGCTTCTACTTGGGCCGTACTGATATCGGAGTCAACCTCTTCGATCTTCAGTTGGCTGAAGTTGACGGTGTCCTTGGTGTTCAAGCCCGACACGACGGTCCGTTGGGTACCGAACGCGGTGTTGCCCAACGCGATCGTGGCTGAATTGTAGGCACCATACGGATAGGCGAAGTCCGTCGGCGTTACGCCAATGGCCTTTTGGAAGACCGTCTGGCTACCGATCATCTCGTCCTGCTGCTGCGTGGCGCTTAGCGTAGTCAGATCTGGATGGGTCTTGGTGTGGTTGCCGATCTCGAAGCCATGGTTCTTCAGGTCTAATATCTGAGAGACGCCCATGTACAGCGGGTCGGGATTGGTAAAAGAGGAATCGGTGATGATGAAGAATGACGCCGGCAGGCCCAGACTTTCAATAACCGGCGCGGCATTCTGATACTGGTTAAGCCAGCCGTCATCGAAATTCAAGGTGACTATGCCGCGATTGAAAGCGGCCGGGGCGTACGTGCCCAGGAAATAGTCGTCCGTAGTCAAGGTTCCCGCCTTGCCCAATATCTGATACACCACTACCGAGGTAGCGCCCACTGGGGCCGTGAATTGGGTGGTGAACTTGTTCCAACCAGAACTGGCGGTGGCCGTACCTAGGTTGTAGAAGCTCCACGCTCCGTTGACCATATAGGCGGCGTCAATCTCCGTGTCTACGTCCGATTGATAGTAGTCGCTGAATTGGTACGAACTGCCGGCCTTGACCGTAACCGGGCTGAACCCCCATTTGGCGTCGCCGTCGGTCCAGGCCGAAGTAACGATCTGCAGGCTGTGGCCACCGGTATGACCGGCATTAAGGTAGTTGTAGGTGGTAGTGTTGGTGCCCCAGCCGTCTTTGCTCCAATCCGTGGGGGCGCCAGCGGATGACGCTTCGGCTGAACTGTTGCTTACCAGGTTGGGGCCTACTACGCCGCCCACGATATGTGGTTTGGGGTTGTCAGGAGGGTTGGCGGGAGTAACGACCGGGGAAACCGGTGCGTTAGGCGTGCCCTTGGCGTTAACTTTGGGGTCACCCGTGGACTTGGTTGAGGAACCTTTCTTTGAGTCTGTCTGGGCTGAAGCCGAGCTATTACTTAGGCGCTGGGGCCCAGTGCTGGCGCCGGCAACCACTGGCTGAGAGTTGGAATTAAAAGCAAAGACAGCGGCTAGAGCCAGTAGCACTAAAACCAAGGCTGCCGGAATGGCGACTTTTTTGTCTTTAAAGTTTAGGCCCTTAATCTTGGCCGGGATGAACTTGCTCTGGCCCACCTTGCGCAGATCCTTTGTCAGCTCCCGTCTCTTTTTATTAAGGCTGGTCTTGGTT
>CAZWRI010000113.1:0-6266 GCA_964636115.1 uncultured Candidatus Saccharibacteria bacterium
CAACGCCAAGTGGATCGTGAACGGTTTGACGCCGCGGTCACGTCATACGCCGTGGCTTCCCGGCTTTTTAGTGACAAAACGCTGCAGATTTACCGTCAGCTTAACTTGATCGAGGACCGCCTTGTACCCGACGGTGACTACGTAATCGGCAGCGCGCGGGTTGACGACGAAGTCCTGGTGGTAAACGGCTTAGCCACGGTCTTGCTGACGGCCGAGCACGCCACGGAGCACGTCAGGGACGGGGCATTCAAAGAAGCCGACAGAGGCACTGGCGCGTTAGGTTGCCTGTTGGCTGAAGAGTTGGCCGCTACGGCCCTTATAGCGGTGGGCCGTCAGACCAGTGACGCTAACTACCAATCGCCTCATCCGCTCAAGAAGGCCATGGAACCGGTGATAACCGCGGATGAAAACCGGGCCCATCTATCCCTGCACATGCTTGACCGTGGCAGGGCTTCCCATCCCCTGGACCGCCGGGGCTATTCCGTCATGCTGGGTATTGGCCGCCAACCCTCCGAAGCCACGCTGGCGCTTAAAGACTATATGTTGTTGGCCGGCGACGACCTGGACCTTAAAGTCGGCGTGAATGCCCCGCACGTTAATTTTGATGAGGACGGACGCCTACGGGTCGACCAAAGCGGAGAGGTCAAAACGGTTACCTTTGCCGGGGCCGGTCAAAATACCACCCGGACTTTTTCCCAGAACGTGGCTTCAAGCCTAGGCAAAAACGACAGCTACGCGGCGGTACAGCTGGAGATTAACGAAGTATTGCTTGTTAGGCACAACGACGAGATTGAATCTCGGGGAGAGGGCAACCGGGAGTTAGGCGCGTACCTAGGCTATCTTTTTGTCAAGCAGGCGATAGAAGCGGTCAATCGGCTATAGTAAACGATTGCCACAATTGGCCTTAAATGATAAAATATACCTAAGATAGCAGTGTCCCCGTTTAGCTTAGAACGATGATTCGTTAAGCTATTTTTTATTGAGCTATTGGTAGATAATGAGGTTATTATGAGAATCGCAATTTTAGCCAGACCGAACCGTAAAAATGGTGCCGAGCGCCTGGTTCAAGCCGCCAAAAAACGAGGCCACAAAGCCCAGATCATCGATTACACCGAGTGTTACTGCAACGTCGAAAAAAATAATCCGCAGATTTATTATCACGGTGAAGCCCTACCAAAGTTCGATGCCATCATCCCCAGGATTTCCATAGAAAGCCAATCCTATGGTAGCGTTATCATTCGCCAGTTTGAAATGATGAACACTTTCACCACTACCGGTTCGTTGGCGTTCTTGCGGGCCCGCGACAAGCTGCGTAGCATGCAACTTTTGGCGCGCTACAGCGTCGACATACCCAAAACCGTCGTGGCACGCCAGACCAAAGACGTTGCCGGGCTGATAGACATGGTGGGCGGCGCGCCGTTGATCATCAAGATCGCCAAAGGTAGTCAAGGTGTGGGAGTGGTACTGGCCGAGACCAAGAAAGCCGCCCGTTCAATCATCCAAGCCTTTTATCTGCAAGACGTGGACATTCTGGTCCAGGAGTTTATAGCCGAAGCCGGCGGGGAAGACATCCGCGTAGTCGTGGTTGACGATAAGGTCGTAGCGGCCATGAAGCGCAAGACCCTGGACGAGGATGAGTTCCGCTCCAACATTAATCTGGGCGGCGTGGGCGAACCGGTCGAATTGACCAACAAAGAAACGCGAGCGGCCATAAAAGCCGCCAAGATAATGCACCTGTCTATCGCGGGAGTTGACATCTTGCGCTCCAAGCGTGGCCCGTTGGTCATGGAGGTCAACGCCTTCCCGATGTTGACCGGTATCGAGGCTACGACCCACATTGACGTGGCGGACCACATCATACGATATGCCGAGCAAGGTGTTGGCGTTAAGCCAAAGCGCGACAAAGTCGGTGCCTAACTTGAGCCATAATGAAAATCCTATTAGTAGACAACGGTACTCACTACAAAAAAAGGTTGAGTAGCCTGTTGAGTAGCCATCAGGTAACGGCGATTTCTCATAAAGAATTGACTTTGGAGCTGCACGATCAAGACTTCGACTTGATCGTGCTGTCCGGAGCTTACGGCGGCTACGCCGTCAAATACAGCGCGGACACGGAACTGTCGGCCGAGCAAGAATTTATCCGTAAAGCCACGGTACCGGTCATCGGTCTTTGTTACGCGGCCCAATTGATCGCTTACATGTATGGCGCCAGACTTTCCCGGGTGCCGGGAGTCGATAAGCTAAAAGGTATCAAATTGATCTGGAACGTTAAAAAAACGCCCTTTGACTTCTTTGGCTATTCCGGTGCCAAAGTTTGGGCCTCACAGCGTTGGCGGATAACCGATTTGCCCGAAGTCCTTGAGTGCTGGTGCGCCAGCGGCGAGGGTGCCGAAGTCTTCAAGCACAAGAACAAACCGATCTACGGGTTACAATTCCATCCTGAGCATCACACCAAGAACGACGACGGGCGGAAAATCTTCCAAAAAATCGTCGAAATCGAGTTGGGCGAAAAACCGGCCAAAGCCGCCAAAGTTTCCGACGAAATCCTGGCCAAAGTATAATTGACTGAGTGAAACACTTACGTTTGGTCGGAGCGGGCGCGGCTTTACTAGTGTTGCTTGCCAGCGCGCTTGTCCTGGCTAGCCATCAGACTTTGGCCTGCGGCTTCAGTGACGACAAACAAATTGGCATAGGGCAGGAGCGCCTGAGTGTTGAAGTGGCGGCTACGGAAAGCGCACGCCAAAAGGGATTAAGCGGTCGAACTTGTATTGAAACAAACGAAGGTATGTTTTTTATATTCAACCATTTGGATGAATATAGTTTTTGGATGAAGGACATGAAATTCCCAATCGACATAGTCTGGATTGACTCTGACCATAAGGTGGTCACGGTTAAGCCAAACGTCTCGCCTGCCACCTATCCGCGAAGCTTCGTTAGCGCTCGGCCGGCGCAGTACGTTCTGGAATTGCAGGCTGGTCGCTCCCAGAGCCTGGATATCCAGGAAGGCACCAAGGTTAATTTTTAATCCGGTAGTGCTAAAATGAGGCTATGCCCGACCTGGTACTCGCGCTATTGGTTTTCCTGCCCTTGGTTATAACGTTCTTGCTCAAAAGCAACGCCGCAGTGGCTTTTTTGGCGCTCTGCGGCGGTTTTGTAATCATCAGTTTTACGAACATAGACATCCAGGATCTGACCAAGAACCTGAGCTTCCAGCTGACCAGCAGCACCTTTAATCTGATTTTGCTAATAACGCCATTTCTGTTGACCTTGCTCTTGGCGCGCAAGGCTTACTCCGGGCAATTACGAACGGTTCTGCAGTGCGCCGCCGCGCTTTGCGGCGGCGCACTGCTGGCCATCCTAGCCATCCCGCTATTGAGCGAATCGGCCCGCCTGAACTTTGCCGATAGTGCCGGTTGGGACGCCTTGCAAAAAATCCAAACTCCGGTTATCGCGGCTGGAGTCATCGTTAGTCTGGTGCTCGTTTGGTTCGGCAAGCAGAAGCACCCTAACAAAAAGCACAAATAGGGCAGGACTTAGCCCGTAAAACTTAGCCACACAAAAAGCCGGCTACAAGAACCGGCTTTTTGTGTGGAGGGCCCTGCGGGGCTCGAACCCGCGACACGAGGCTTAAAAGGCCTCTGCTCTACCAACTGAGCTAAGGGCCCGCTTAGGTTGCGTAAACGCAACGCGGAATAACACCTTAGATTATCTGTTTTTTGGTCAAAAAGTCAACTCTACCCAAGGGGCCGGACCCGCCCCTCCTTGATAGAGGTCTTAAGCTGGAGTATCCGATCCAACGCGGCGTCTAACCGCGATTGTTTTATGTCGCCGTTTTGGACTGCCCTGGAGACCGCCTGGATGATTGAACCCACGGTCTCCGTGTCTGGCGGGTCGATCAGCGGCATGTCCGCGCCGGCTTTGATGGCGTCGATGACCGCGGTGGCAGGGTCCGGCTCGACGTTAGCTACGGCTTTGGCCAGCATCAGCTCGTCCGTAAAAGTAACTTGCTGGAACCCGTAATCGTCACGCAGCAGGGTATAGGCGGCACTGCTGATACTGGCCGGATCTCCACCGGTCAGGTCCGGAACTATTTGATTGCCGACCATCACGGCGCTGGTGAGACCGGGCTGAAGCACCGTGTTATACGGCACAAGGTCGTTGTCTTGGAGCGAAGTCAGAGCGGGGGACGTGGCCGGGCCGGTATCGGTATTGCCGCCAGTGGCGCCATCGGCCCGGCCCAGTCCCGGAAAGTGCTTGAAGGTTGGCACAACACCGGCTTGCCGCAACCCGGCGGCAAAGGCCTGGGCTTTTTGGGCGACGGTCACCGGACTATCCGAGAATGACCTGTCCAGAGCGCTGATGGCAGCGTTGTGCCCATCGTCCAGGTCGACGACCGGCGCAAAGTCAACGTTCGCGCCTATAAAAACCATTTCCTGGCCCATCCGGTCGCCTATCCGCTGGACTTCAGCGTCAGATAAACCGCCCATGTACCTGGCGCTGTACTGGGAAAAGTCGGCACCCGGCAGCCGTGCCACCTGGCCGCCTTCTTCGTCGACCGCCACCAAAGCAGGTAATTCGCCGGCCTGTTTGACGGCGTCAACGGATTTTTTGCTGAACAGCCCGGAGCCGGGTCGGAGCAGAAAGCCGCCGATCTGATAATTTTTTTCCAGGCTGACGGCCATCTTCTGGCTGGTTACGCCCACCATCAATAGTTGGCCGATTTTATCCTCAAGGTTAAAATCGTTTGGTATTTGCAGAATTTCCTCGGTGGAAGGACTTACGGTCGAAGGATCCTTGAACGGCACGTCGGTAGTCTGCCGGGCGGCTGCCAGAATAATCGCTGGTACCAGGACGGCCAGAATTAGGACCACAGTGGTTACGTGAACCCAATGCCGATGAGATTTAAGGGGATTTTTGGAAGAAGGCGCAGGCTTCTTGCTCATTTTGGATATCCGGTCTAATCATGAGCGTTTGACGGTTAAAGTCAAGCTACTCATTTTAACTCAAGCAATTAATCTTTGACCTTGTCTGTGCGATTATGTCTAGCAATGAAGCGGTTCCAACGGACCACGCTGATCACGATTGGGTGCGGCGCGGTTTTGGCTGGATTGGGTTTATCGCGTAAGTTGCAATTAGATTCCCTGATACCGCCATGTTCGGTCGCGGTGGTGGGCCTGCTGGCGCTCAGGCCCAGGGGAATTACCGGTTTAATCCTGGTGGTGATACTTGGACTTGGGCTGGGACTGTGGCGCGGCGGTCAATTCATGCAAAAGCAGCACGCGCTCCAGAGCCTGGCTTTGCGGCAGGTAACTAACCAGGCCACGGCTACCAGCGATTCGATTTACGGCAATCGTTCACAGATCCAGTTCACCGGTGACAACGCGCGACTCCTGGAGCCTTATAAAGCCCGACTAGCCGGTTCGTTCAAGCTCAGCGGTTTTGGCGTGCACATGGTCTACCGGGGTGACCAAGTGCAGGTTACGGGCAGGATTTATCCTTCGCGTGGCGCCAACCAGGCTACCATTGCTTACGCGCGGCTAAGAACCGTTTCTGCCGGCCACAGTTTGATTAACGACGTCGGACGGGACTTTGGCGCCGGCATGCAGAACGCTTTGCCTGAGCCGCAGGCGTCTTTTGCCATGGGTTTGTTGATAGGCCAGCGTACGACCATGCCGCAACAGGTCGTAACCGCCCTGACGATGGTGGGGCTGGTGCACATCGTGGCAGTCTCGGGCTACAACGTGACCATCCTGGCCCGGGCGGCAGCCCGGTTAAAACTACCATCAAAGTATCAGCAGCTAATCCTTTCGCTGGTGCTGATAGGCGGCTTTGTACTTCTGACCGGCTTTAGCGCGTCAATAGTGCGGGCGGCGATTGTCTCCACGCTGACTCTATGGGCCTGGTTTTACGGCCGACAGATCAAGCCGTTGGTCCTGATCAGTTTTACAGCCGCTTTGACTGGTCTTTACAGCCCGTTTTACGTCTGGAGTGATCTGGGCTGGTACCTGTCGTTCCTAGCGTTCTTTGGCGTGCTTGTTATTTCGCCAGTGATAATCCAACGCTTCTTCAGGCGTCAGCCCAAGTTACTGACTGCCGTCTTGGTGGAAACGCTATCAGCCGAAGTCATGACGCTGCCGTTGATCATGATGACGTTCGGCCAATTGTCACTGGTCGCGCTTCTGGCCAACGTACTGATCGTGCCGCTGGTGCCGTTGGCCATGCTGCTGGCGGCGATTGCCGGCACGGCAGGAATGTTGGTGCCGGCA
>CAZWRI010000114.1:0-8710 GCA_964636115.1 uncultured Candidatus Saccharibacteria bacterium
TGACGTGCTTGCCGCTCACAGCCGCGACCGGAGTCACGCAGGAGCGGATTTCCTTGCCGTCCAGCAGCACCGAGCAGGCGCCACACTGCGCCAGGCCACAGCCGAAGCGCGGGCCGTGCAGGTGGAGCTCGTTATGCAGGACGGACAACAGCGGGGTGTCCAGGCTGGCCGGTACCCCATGGGTAAGGCCGTTCACCTTGATCTTGATGCTGTTTGCCATTCGTCCTCCAGATAGAGGTCTTTTCAACCGGTCGTCTTTGCCGGCGTAGTAACGGATTCGTCCCGTTTTTCACATTCTTTTTATTGCCAGATTGTGAACAGCGGAAAGATTCCGCCACGTGAGACACCATGCCCAAAAGGCGAACACGACAGCTCAGTACTTCCCGTTATACTCCTATATTTGCCAATGGTCAAGGTGTTATGTCAAGTCCTGTAGTGCATGTACCTCTTCAAAAGTTAGATCGCGCCATTGGCCAGGTTTCAGGCCTTCAAGAGTAAGCGGGCCATAGCCGGAACGGTGAAGTTTTTTGACCGGCAGACCTACGGCGGCCAGCATCCTTTTCACCTGATGCTTGCGACCTTCGTGGACTATCAGCTCAACTTTATCACCGGCTAGCTTACGGGCTTTGGCGGGCGTCGTCGGACCATCTTCCAACAGTATAGAATTACTTAACAAGTCAAGTATTTTTCCATCTATCCGCCCCTCTACCTGGGCCTGATAGGTTTTGTCGATTTCGTAACTCGGGTGCGTCAGTCGATGTACCATACCGCCGTCGTTCGTCAGGACCAGTAAGCCAGTAGTATCGTAGTCCAGCCGCCCTACGGGAACTACCCGTTCTGGAATATCGATTAGATCGGTCACTTTCCGCCTACCCTTTTCGTCCTTAAGCGTCGTTACGTATCCGGCCGGTTTATACAATAGTGTGTAGCGATTTTGTTGCAATTTTACCGGCTTACCGTGCACCAGTACCTGGTCTGATTCCCGGACCGTGTCGTTCAGTTTACCTATCTGGCCGTTCAGCTGGACCGTGCCCCTTTTTATCAATTCGTCGGCACCACGGCGAGAAGCCACTCCCGCGCGGGCAAGGTAGGCGTTAAGTCGCATGGTCAATTGTCGCTCAAGGGTTCAAGGTCGGTCATTTTGGCTGGCCGCACTGATTGCACGTTGGCGGGCTTGTCGACCTTTTCAATCAGAAATACCATCTGTTGGATGATCAAATTAGCATTACGCCGGGCTTCCGACGGTTCGCATAAACGGAAATTGGGTCGATCCGATGGATTTTCAGACATGGTGATAAATGGTGGAGCATAAGGGATTCGAACCCTTGACCTCTTCCATGCCATGGAAGCGCGCTAGCCAACTGCGCCAATGCCCCGCGTTAACCGGCCATATTATAGCTTATTACATCTGTTATTTCTAGTGGTTGTGACCGACGCCTTTAGACATCATCAACCTGTTGACCGGTACGGTTATTATAAAGGCGATGGTGAAACTGATCACTTCGCTCCACCAGAAAATACCATTATGCAACTTGGCGTTCATGGCACCCGGAATCAGCCACTCGACCAGGTTATCAAAGATCTCCATGGACAGGATGGAGACAGTGTCTACCGCCAAAGCCAGTTTGATGGCTTGGGCGTAGTCCATACCTTGCCGCTTGGCACCGGTAAAAGTAAGGGTGTATCCAAAGAGGAACGCCAAAATAACCGCCAACCCCGTTTGGGCGATATTGTTCCAGTTTTGGGCGATTGCCATACCGGTTATTTCACCCAACGCGCAGCCGGTCAGGCAATGCCGGGTATGCGTAATGGCCTGCCGGGTTAATAGATCAAACATGTTTATGGTGGAGATGCGGGGAGTCGAACCCCGGGCCTCGGCAATGCGAATGCCGCGCTCTAGCCAACTGAGCTACATCCCCTTGTTAACCCTAGTAATTCTATCATGATGCAAAAATCCGCTGCTTGTGAGAGTCAGCGGATTTTTGTGGGCTTCGCGCAGCCCACCCGTGGGCCCGGGATAGAGTGTTTGTTTTATGTTTTATTTAATAATCTTTCTCTTCGCCTCCGGTTCTTGCGAGCAATAACCGGCGGGGCCCGGTGCGCGAAGCTGCCTTTATTACACGCTTACGCTTACTGCTTGTCAAGCCGCGATGACTTGATCCTGGGTTTCTTGGAGTTCCTTGATACAGGGCTCTAAAACGGTGTCGGTGCGCAGCTTGGCTTCGGTGCCATTGAACCACACGGAAATCCACCGGCAGCTTTTGCCGTTACTTTCTTTAGTCCATTTAAGGTGAGTCTGGGCCAGCACTTGGGCGGCATTTTTATTTTCCGGATCGTAAAAATCTATATGGTCCAGACCCACGGAGTCTTTGGAACCGGGCCGGCGCTGCATCAGCTTAACAATCCTGATACCCCACGCCAACTCCTTGTCTTTCAGGTGCAGCGTTACGAGCCAACGCTCGTTGACCCAGCCCCAATGCACTTGGTCGCACTCACTACAGAGTTCATTAAAATATTGGGCGAGTTCGGAAAAATCCTCGACCTTCCAGGCCACCGCCGTCGGCGTCTGGGCTTTGAAGAAATTCGGGTCACTCTTAGACAGCTTTTCCCATTTTTGTTTATATTCGACTATCGCTTGGTTGAGCTCACCGACCATCTTATCCTCCGATCATCTTTAAAAATGCTTTTTCATCCAATTGTTTGGTGCCGAGGTCGCGTGCTTTCTTGAGCTTGTTGTCGCCAACGTTGGCGCCGACGACCAAGTAGTCTGTTTCTTTGCCGACACTGCTTTGGAATGTGCCGCCTTTGGCCCGGATGCGATCAGCAGCTTCTTCCCGACTCATACTTTCCAGTGATCCAGTAACAACGAAGCTCTTGCCGCTGAGCGGACCATGGACGTCATGGGCCTTGTCCGGTTCCACCCCCAGTTCTTCGAACTTTTCCAATAATTTTTTATTCCGTGGCTCTTCAAACCATTCGATGACCGCTTCGGCCACCACGCCACCAATCCCTTCCACTTCCGACAGCTCGTCGATCGTGGAGTTACTTAACTTGTTAAGTGTTTTGAAGTGAGCGGCCAGGTCGATGGCCGTTTGCACGCCTACGTGACGGATGCCCAGGCCGTATATGAAGCGTGCCAAGGGCGGCCGTTTCTTATCCTGGATGGCTTTGACCAGTTTGGTGGCCGAGATTTCCGCAAAGCGCTCTAGACCGAGCAGATCGTCCTTTTTGATCTTATAAATATCGGCTGCGTCTTTGATCAAGCCGGCTTCCAGGAGAGCGATGACGTTCTTTTCGCCCAGGCCTTCGATGTCCAAGGCTTCTTTGCTGGCGTAGTGTTGGACTTGTTTCCAGGAACGCGACGGGCAGGCGTTGTTGGGGCAGCGCCAGATAGCTTCCGTCTCTTTGGCTTTGACCAGTTTGGTCCCGCAATCCGGACAATGCGTGGGCATGACGAATTTTTTCTCCGACCCGTCACGCAGTTTGACTAGCGGCTCCACGACCTCCGGGATGACGTCGCCGGCTTTTTGGACGATGACCGTGTCGCCAACACGAATGTCTTTGCGATGGACTTCGCCTTCGTTATGCAAAGTGGCCATCTGGACGGTGCTGCCAGCCACTACCACCGGCTCCAGCATCGCTACGGGCGTGGCCGAACCGGTCCGGCCGATACTCACAAATATATCTTTGACTTTAGTGGTCGCCTGCTCAGCCGGATACTTGAAAGCCACCGCGCCGCGCGGAGCTTTGCCAACTACGCCCAACCGCGCTTGCAGCTGACGGTCGTTGATCTTTACCACCAGGCCGTCGGTGTTAAAAGGCAATCCTTTACGCTTTTCTTCCCATTTGTCGGCAAATTTCATCACCGCTGCGGACGAGGAAAGTCTTTGGGCCTCTTTGTTGGCGATGACCCCCAGGTCCCGCAAGGCCTGGTAGATAAAGTCATTGGTGGGCGTTTCCTGCGAGTCTGCACGCAACAGGTCGTAGGCATGGAACTGCAGCGGCCGAGCGGCAACCAACTTGGGGTCCAACTGACGGATGGTGCCGGCCGCCAGGTTGCGCGGGTTGGCAAACTTGGGCAAACCCTGTTTTTCGCGCTCGGCGTTCAACTTTTCGAACTGCTTTTTGTACATTACGATTTCGCCGCGGATTTCGGTTCGGCCGCGCAGAAAATTGGCGTGCTTTTGGGATGCTCGTAACCGCAACGGAATGGATTCGATGGTACGGACGTTGGTGGTGACGTCTTCGCCCACGAAGCCGTCACCGCGTGTAACCCCCTGGACCAGCACGCCGTCTTCGTAAACCAACGCGCAAGCCAGGCCGTCCATCTTAAGGTCCGCAAAGAAGTCGAACCGCTCCTGGTTAGACAGTTTCTTGACCCGCGCCACCCACGCGTTGAACTCCTGTTCGTTAAAGACGTCGTTAAGGCTCAGCATCCGGTTGCCGTGACGGATCTGTTTAAAGCCCGGCAAAGGTTCGCCGGCCACCCGCTGGGTAGGCGAATCAGGCGTGATGAGCTCCGGGTGGGCCTCTTCCAATTGAGTCAATTCGTGCTTTAGGCTGTCGGCGGCGGCCTCGCTCATTATCGACCTATTGAGCACGTGATAGTTATAGCGGTAGTCGTTTATCAGGTCGCGCAATTTGGCGGCCCGCCGAACGGGAGTTTCACTCATCCCACTAATCCTCTATACAGGTTATACATGTAAGCATGCACGAATAGGAAGCTTATCATCAGCAGTACAAAAAAGACCGGCCCGACTAAAAACGGCAGCCAAAGTATCAGTGGGATTATGACCGCTCCCAAGCCCACAAAAACGAATATTGGTAGCCATAGTTCACGCCACAGCACAAACCAACGGCGATATTTGACCAACCGCTTGGCCGAGCGCAAGGCTTGCCGCGGTTGCATGTCCGGCAGCGTCACGATGTACAAAGCCATGAACGAACCGCTGACCATGTAGATCGACCAGATGGCCAGCAGCCCGAACACGATGGCAAAGATTATATTCAGCGCGGTACTGACGGGTGCCACTACCGCCCAGACGGCAGCCCCGATCACTAGCGGCATCAGCTGCAGCAATATAGAAAAGATGACTAGCAGGAACGGTATCAGCGGCGACATGGACTGGTAATACGCCTGTTTGACGCGGACGCTTTCTTTGGCCAGCAACCGTCGCAACGTCCAGATTATGACCAGGCTTTCGATGACCAATAGAATAGTCTGCATGGCTGAGCCGGTCTGCGAGCCACCGGAAGAACCACTGATCAGGGACCCATAACCGCTCAAAGCGTCCGATAAGTGGTGCGAGTGCTTAAAATTACCCGCCGCACCGTTTAGGGCGCTGAGCAGGCCGCTGGCAAAGATCAGATTCAGCAGCAGATAAACGAACACTATGCCGCTTAGCACCTTCCAATTAGTTTTGAAGAGTCCAAAAGTCTGCCGCAGCAAGCTAAAACTGCCAGGTATGGGCGGCTGCTGGCTGGCTTCTTTTTTGGCTTTGGCGCGCACCTGTTTGCGACTGAGATTGCGGACGCGCGCGCCGACCACGCTATTTTTAGCCGGCCTCTTGGCCTTCTTTGCCATAATTCCATTATAGCCCAAAAACAGAGGTTATAGGGTCATTTCGCGCAGTCTTTTGATGCGCTGTTCGGTGGGTGGGTGGGTGCTAAAAAGATTGAGCAGGCTGTGACCCTTTAGCGGATTGACCAGAAACATGTGGGCCGTGGAAGTATTCTGCTTACGCGTGGCACCGCCGGTCTGCTCGATTTTTTCCAGCGCGTTGGCCAACCCTTCCGGATAACGGGTAGACAAAGCCCCTTGGGCATCGGCCAGATACTCACGGCGACGGCTGATGGATAATTGCAACAAAGTCGCGGCCAAAGGTGCTAAAATCGCGGCGACGATTGCCAGCGCCAACAGCGCTTGGTTGTTGTTTTCGCGATCGTCGCCGCCAAAGAACGACCAACGCAGGAAAAAATCGGCCACCAATGATATTACTCCCACTAGGGCGAAGGCTAGCGTGTTCACCCGGATGTCGTAATCCATGATATGCCCTAGCTCATGGGCTATCACGCCCTCCAGCTCGGTGTCGTTCATAATCTTCAGCAAACCGGTGGTAGCGCAGACCGCCGAGTGATTAGGGTCCCGGCCGGTAGAAAAGGCGTTGGGCGCCGGATCGTCCATGACGTAGACCTTAGGCATCGGCAGGCCATCGGTAATCGCTAGGTTTTCTACCGTGCGCCATAGCCGGGGGTCGTCGCTTTTTTGAATTTCCTTGGCGCCGTTAACTGCCAGGGCCAGCTTGCTGCCGGCAAAATAGCTCCAGGCAGCGTAGCTGATGGCAAAAATGCCGATGACAAACAGCAGGTCCGGCTGGGTAACCTGGCTGATCAACCAGGCGAACCCCCACATGAACGCCAGGAAAATCAATAATAGGAATACCGTGCGGCGCTTGTTGCTCGAAATCTGCTGGTACATCTATTTAGCGGCGGAAAAGTCAACTTTGGGTGGTTCGGCGATATTGGCCTGCTCGTTGGCGGTGACGTCAAAGAATTCACGCGGTTTGTAACCCATCATGCCCGCGAACAGGTTGGTCGGAAAGGTCTGGATGCGGGTGTTAAGGTCGCGGACGGCCCCATTGTAGAAGCGGCGAGCGGCCTGGATCTTGTCTTCGGTGTCGGTAATCTGGCTTTGTAATTCCTGGAAGTTTTCGCTGGCCCGTAATTGCGGATAGGCCTCGGCCACGGCAAACAGGCTTTTCAAGGCGGTCTGGAACTGGTTGTCCGCCTTGGCGGCTTCGCCCACGGTTTGAGCACCCAGAGCGTCGGCCCGGGCTTTGGTCACGTCTTCAAAGACTGATTTTTCGTGCTTGGCGTAACCCTGGACCGTATTGACCAGGTTAGGTATGAGGTCGTAGCGGCGTTTAAGCTGGACGGTAATGTCGCTCCAGGCCTCGTCGGTGCGGACCTTGGCGCGTACCAAGCTGTTGTAGATATAGATGACCAAAAGCAGTAGTACGACTACTATGGCCACTATGATAATTGTCATTGCTCAAACTCCTTTAAAATCTGCGCTTATTATACACCAGACAGTGGTGGAATATAAGGGATAATCGGACTATCATGTTAGTAGATGAAACGCTTCTGGCTTGTAGTGCTCGTCCTGTTGATAGCGGCCGTGGGGCTGTATGCCCGGCCGCTACCGGCAGTACAGGCGCAATCACAACCACCTAAAGTGAGCGTCAGCGGAAAGATCTCAGTTCCCTGGCCCAACTATGGCCAGGCCGCTTTGGGCGCCGTGGGCTACGGCGTGCTGGCGACCCACGGGCAACAAAAAACGGTACCGATTGCCAGCATCGCCAAAGTGGTGACGGCCCTGGCCGTGCTGCAGAAGAAGCCGTTGCAGCTAAACCAACAGGGACCCATCATCACCTTAGGCGCCAACGATGTAGCGATCTATCAGAAGTACGTCAAGGAAGACGGCTCGGTGGTCAAGGTTGTCAAGGGCGAAGAAATTAGTGAACTTGAAGCTTTGCGGGCTATGTTGTTGCCTTCGGCCAACAACATAGCCGACAGCCTGGCCAACTGGGCCTTTGGCTCGCAGGCCGATTACGTCAAATACGCCAACAAGTATCTTGCCGGCCTGGGGCTGAGCCAAACCACCGTAGCGGACGCCAGTGGATTCTCGCCGTCAACCACCAGTACCGCGCACGACCTGGTTCTGCTGGGCGAAAAGGCGTTGGCCAATCCCGTGGTGGCGGACGTGGTTGACCAGGCTCAGGGCATAGTGCCGGTAGCGGGCAGCATTGCCAACGTTAATTACCTGCTGGGCAAAGACGGCGTAAACGGCATCAAGACCGGCAACACGGACCAGGCCGGCGGCTGCTTCTTATTTTCGGCCCAGACCTACGTGGGTGGCCAGACGGTAGAGATCGTGGGCGCTATCCTTGGCGCTCCCCATAGCAGCAGCCCCAGCCAGGCTATTGACGACTCACGGCCAATAATCGCCACGGCCGGCAACAACTTCCAAAAGCTGCAGATCGTCAAAAAAGGCCAGGTGGTCGGTAATTACACTTCCAAGTGGGGCGAACAAAGCTCGGTCGTAGCCACCAAGGACTTAAACCTGGTAGTTTGGAAGACCGACAAACCGGCGGTGGCCATAAAACTGGATGATTTAGCGGCACCCGCCACGGCGGGCGCCGCCACCGGCTCGCTCAACGTAGTCACCGGCCACGCCGACCAAAGCGTGCCGCTGGGCTTAAAATCAGGCATCGCAAAACCGTCACTCCTCTGGCGTATCTTCCACTTCTGACGCCGGCGTAGCCACGCGGTCCGGGTTGCTATAGTGTTCCAGCCCGTGGTCCAGCGGGCGGCCCTCTTGCTTGTTATTACCAATCGCCACGATCCGCAAAATGCCCCACACCGAACCGTGATATACGCTAGTTGGACCACCCACGTCATTCTCTACTCTTAGACCCAACCGGCCACGGAATGGCACCGGTTGGCGCCTTATCCTGTATCTGCCGCCGGGATGGGATTCAATGCTACGGACACCCGGGAATAAGGACGGGTAGTCTATGGGTTTTTCGTCTTTTCCGGCCAAGCGCCGGGCAAAGTTCCCCAGCCGCATGAATATCAATCGTCGATTCGCGTCGTTAAATTCCGGCCGGTCGGCCAGTACGGAGGGCCATTGGTGTGGCGGGACTTCCCT
>CAZWRI010000115.1:0-6415 GCA_964636115.1 uncultured Candidatus Saccharibacteria bacterium
GCCGCGGCGCGCGCGCGAGCCGCGGCGCCGCTCTGCGGGCCCAAAAGCGTTCCGTTCAGGACGCCAACAAGATGTTGGATCAATACTCGGCGGCCGGTGAAGTCAATCGCCGCCGGGCTAACCAGGTCGACATCGACAATCAAGACAAGCTCAAAATCACCTTCCTGGGTGGCCAGGACGGCATTGGCGAAAAGAACATGCAGGTGATCGAATGGCAGGACAGCGCCCTAATCATTGACTGCGGTAACAACCTAGGCCTGGACCTACCAGGCGTTAACTATTCCATCGCCGATCCCACCTACCTGGAATCCATTCGCGGCAAAATCAAAGGTTACGTCATCAGCCACGGTCACTTGGACCACCTAGGCGGCCTTAAACACATCGTCCCCAAGTTCCCGGCGCCGATTTACGGCAGCCGCTTTACCATCGGCGTGGTCAACAAGACCTTTGAGGAGATGAGTGCCGAGGTCGGGCTAAACTTTACCCAGCAGACCGTCATCATGGACATGGATAGCCACGAGCGCCTGAAGGTAGGGGCCTTTACCCTTGAGTTGGTCCGCGTGACCCACTCGGTACCGGAGTCCAGCGCCGTGGTCGTGGACACGCCGGTGGGCCGGCTCATCAACACCGGCGACTTCCGCCTGGACCCCGAGCCATTGGATAACATGCCAACCGACGTCGCCCGGCTTAAGAAGCTTGGCGACGAAGGCGTCTTAGCGTTGATGAGTGAGAGTACTTACACCAACGTGTTGGGCCGGCAATTGACCGAGCATACCCTGCAGCAGAGCTTCCACGACATCATCGGCAACGCCGAAGGCCGGGTATTCGTAGCCATCTTCTCCAGTAACATGAACCGCGTACAGATGATCGTTAACTCCGCCGTGGCGGCCGGCCGGCGAGTGGCGCTAGACGGACGCAGCATGATCAACTATGCCGAGATCGCCGTCCGCCAGGGCATCCTAAAGATCCCCAAAGGTACGGTCTTGTCCATCCGCGAAATGCCCAACATTCCGGAAAACCAGGTACTGGTTATCTGTACCGGCGGTCAGGGCGAGCCCAACGCCGCCCTGCAACGCATGGCCGAAGGCAATCACGCCCAGATCAAGCTCAAACCGCAAGACACAGTCATTGTCAGTTCCACGCCAATTCCCGGTAACGAAGTCCGCTACCAGGAGATCGGCAACGAGCTGGTGGAGCAGGGCGTGCATCTGTTCCGGCAACCTACCCACGAAATCGACGGCTGCGGTCCCTTGCACGTAGGCGGCCACGCCCGGCGTGACGAACACCGCGAAATGATGCATCTGATTCGCCCTAAATTCTTCATCCCCATCTACGCCGGCGCCCAAAACCGGCGCTACCACGCCGAAATGGCGATCGAGGAAGGTTGGGCCCGTAAAGACATCGTCATGGCCGCTAACGGCGACAGTGTCCTGCTGACCGCCGACAAATGGCAGCTAAGCGAAGAAAAAGTCCCGTACGGCAGCCTACTGGTCGACCAGACCGGTTCCGTGGTCAGTACCATAGTCGTCAAAGACCGGGTAATGCTGGCCGAGGAAGGCCTGGTAGCGGTGGTGTTGACCGTAGACCGCAAGTCCGGCGCGCTACTGACCAGCCCCGATATCATCAGCCGCGGGTTCATCTACATGAAGGACAACGAAGAGCTGATGAACGCTTTCCGCGCCGAACTGCGGCGGGCGGTTACCCAGCGTTTCAAACGCGTGGATCTGGACCGCTTCAAGGCGGAGCTTAAAGATTACGTCACGCACTTCCTGTACGAACAGACACAGCGCAGCCCGATTGTCATCCCGGTGGTCAACGTGATCGGTGCCGGGCGAGTAGAGAAGCCCAGTAACGGTAATGGCACGGAAGCCGTCAGCGGCCAGAAGTCACCGGAAGAGGCAGCCCTGGAGCAACAGCAGCGTTTTGCCCAGATGCGTCAACGCCTGTTGAACCAAGAAACCCGGGTTGACTAACGCTCGCCCAGGCTCTATCCCAGACCGCTCACGCGCGGACGGTCGTCTGTCTGAGCCGCTAAAAGATTATAGCGTCTCCACAGCCGACCGGCCCGGCTCCGCTAAGGTCAAGTCTGGGTACGAGCTTAGGCTCGCTTAATCATGAAAGGGCAGACTGCTTTACAACACCGGCTTCAGGCTCATTACGCATGTTCGGAAAAATCCAGTCCACCCTATATTGAAAATGGCTGTGCTTGCACCCGTAAACAGCGATGGTAATATTTAATTATCTTTGCGGGGTGGCACCCGGGCTTATTTTTGAGCCCGACCACGACCTCGCAAGGGTCAACAGGGTGGTCCCTCCCCGCCGGCGGGGACGAGTATACGCATAGCGGAAAATCGGTCTGTAGGCGAGCGTGCAGCGCACACGTTGCTCGCCAAAGCAGATGGGGCTACAACTTTGGGCGAAAAGCCCAGCAAGTTTCCGCGAAGGCCCGCCAATGGTCACCTGCTGGGGGACGCCAAAGGCACCTCGTGGAAAACGCGGGCTAATCCAACGGGCAGCTCGCGTGCCCCGGGCCGGTGGCTGCGCCCTTGAGAGCAGCCACCGGCCATTTACTTTTATCGGCCAAAAATGTTGACGCGTTAGGACCATGGGCGTATAACGGGAAATAAGTCATTAATAAGAAGGGTCTCGACATGGGCGAGCAGCATATCCCATTGGTTAAAAAAGAAAATCTGAAACAGCGACCGGCTTGGCGCGCAATCGACGGCTGGGAAGAGCCAACCCACGAAGTCACTTTATCGTGGAGGAATAACCAGGGTGAAGACCAGTTCCGGGCGGACGTTATCCCTAGAAACGGCGCCCACCCCGGGGTTGGTGTGACAGTCAGTTTGGAAGAACTACAAGAGATGTCTAGCGAGCACCACGTCTATCCGTTCGTAGCTCCCAAAGCCGGTCACCTAGCTACCGCTAAGGCCTTGGGCATACCAATACCGGCAGAGGCCGAAGGCTAAACCCGGGCTTGACACCATAAGCAGTATTGTGTTATAATTACAACACTCGCCCTGATGGGTTAAACAGAGTAGAATAGATATGTCCTATGGCAAATAAAAAGCGTAAACCGGGGCGACCAGCAAAAAAAGACGACAAGGAAGCCAAGAAGGCAGCCAGTTTCTGGCGTGGCTTAGGCGCCGTCAGCTTGATAATCGCCGGCGTTATTTTGGCCTTTGGCGCCATTGTTTCGGCGCCCTTGCCGCACGACCTTTGGAACGGCGTGTGGTGGGCATTTGGCGCGGCTACGATCTTAGTGCCGTTCGCCTTGGTTTATCTGGGAATTTTGAAGTTCATGAGCGAAGACCAACAGATCCCGCTGGCCAAATTGGCCGGCACCCTTTGTCTGTTGGCTTTTTCCGCCAGTTGGCTGTATACCTTGTTTTTACACTCGGACGCCGCCACTGGCGCTACCATAGGCGGCCACGGCGGCGAAGTCGGCAAGAGCCTGGGCGGCCTGCTGGTATCAGGTTTGGGCCGTTTCCTGTCGTCCTTGGTATTTATAATCCTGACCGTTTTTGCCGTATTGTTCACCTTTGGCATAGAACCGCAGGCCTTGCTTAAACTTGGCCGCCTGTTCAAGGCCAAGGAGCTTGAGGGCGAAGAGGACTTGGGAGCCCTTAAGAACAAGATGGCGCCCAACTTCCAGCTGCACGAAGGCGTGCCGGTAGAGCATGGCGCCGCGCGGCTGACAGCCGCGCGGCAGACCGCCCAGAAACTGGCGCCCACCGAGCAACACGCGGCGCTAACCACCGCCAGCGATCCCAATTGGCAATTCCCGGCGCTGGATTTGCTTAGCGACAAGCAGGATAAGGCCGACGCCGGTAACGTGCAAGGCAACGCCGAAATTATCAAGAATACCTTTGCCAACTTCAACATCGACGCCGAAGTCGAAGGCGCCAACGTGGGACCGCGAATTACCCAGTACACCATCAAGCCACCGTCCGGCGTCAAGCTGACCAAGCTCACTAGTCTGGACAGTAACCTGGCCCTGGACCTGGCCGCTACCTCCATCCGCATGGAGGCGCCGATCCCGGGTACCCGATCGGTAGGCGTGGAAGTACCGAACGTCAGAGGAGCAACCGTGACCATCCGCGGCCTGTTCAACAGCCCCGAGTGGCAGGAATCCCACGGGCCGTTGTCGTTCGTAGTAGGTAAGGACATCGCCGGCGCTCCGGTAGTAGCCGACCTGGAAGAGATGCCGCACCTGCTGATTGCCGGACAGACCAAATCCGGTAAGTCGGTCATGATCAACACCTTGCTGGCCAGCCTGCTTTATCGCAATACGCCTAGTGACATCAAACTGATATTGGTCGACCCCAAGCACGTGGAAATGGCGCCATACGAAGACATCCCCCATCTGTTAGCACCAGTCATAACCGAACCCGAAAAGTGCATCAGCGCGCTTAAATGGGCGGTAGCCGAGATGGAACGGCGCTTAAAGACCTTTGCCGAAGTCAAGCAGCGCGACATCCAGAGCTATAACAAGCTCAAAAAAGAAGAAGGCATGCCCTACATCATAGTGGTCGTGGACGAGCTGGCTGACCTGATGATGGTGGCCGGCCGCGACGTGGAGGCCTTGATCGCCCGCATCGCCCAAAAAGCTCGCGCCGCCGGTATCCATCTGGTGATCGCTACCCAACGTCCGGACGCCAACGTAGTGACCGGTTTGATTAAAGCCAACGTGCCGGCCCAGATCGCCTTTGCCGTCAAGGACCAGGTGAACAGCCGCATCATCATCGACCAGGGAGGCGCCGAAAAACTACTGGGTAAAGGCGACATGCTGTACAAGACCACCGACACGCCGCGGCCAATCCGCATCCAGGGCGCCTTGATCAGCGGTGACGAAACCAACAAGGTCTGCGACTTCCTGCGCGCCCAGCGTCCGCCGCAGTATGACGATGAAGTCGTCAGCCAGCCAGTGCAGCTGAACGGCCGCGGTGGCATCGTGGCGCCCACCGATGGTGGCGACGACGAGGATTCGGACATCTTTAAGGACGCCGTAAGAGTGGTGATTGATAACCAAAAGGCCAGCACCAGCCTATTGCAGCGCAAGCTGCGGATCGGCTACGGCAAGGCTTCGCGCATGATGGACATGATGGAAGAGCGGGGGATCATCGGCCCGGCTGATGGCGCCCGACCACGCGAAGTACTGGTGCACGGCATGGATGAGGTGTTCGCGGCCGAGCCGGTTGGCGGAGCCGCAGAAGGCGATGCCGGCGGTGACGTCTACGACGACATGCCGGACGAGTAAGACTTATATTATAGACAATCTATAGTTTTTATGGTAAAGTAAGTCGTTACCCTACGTGAATCCGAGGAAGATTTAAGGGGTCACGCACCATCGAAACAATCAGCAAGAGGAACGGGTTTGGGTGCCGCGTCATCCATCATTGTCGACGAAAGGAAATGAGAGATGAAACGCTTGATGCTTGCTCTGACGGCCGCGCTGACACTCAGCGTGACCGCCGGGGTCTCCGTGGCCAACGCCTGGCACTACCAGGTGGTCACCGCCACGGCCAAGTGCGACACCACCAAGGGCATCTACAACGTCACGGTGACGGCATCGTCACCGGGCTACGCCAATCCCTACGCGGAGAACGTCAATCCGTCGACGATCGACGGCTCCACCAAAGGCAACGTCACGGTCAAGGGCGACATCGCCTGGCCGGGAACTTCCGACACGGAGCCGTTCAGCGTCACGGTGACGGTGGACGGCAGCTGCACGGCTCCCGCGCCGCCCCCGCCCCCGCAGTGCCCCTCCGGGTACACGCAGGACGCCGGGAGTACCAGCACCGCTCTGTTGTGCACCAAGACGGTGACGAACACCGTCTACGGCACCCCCTCGTGTCCCAGCGGCACCAACCAGACGGCGGCCGGTCAGGGGTTCGTGGTGTGCAACACCACGAACACCGTGACCAACACCGTGCAGGCACCGCCCAGCACCAACACCGTCTACGGTTCGCCGACCTGCCCGGCAGGAACGACGCAGACCGCATCCGGTCAGGGATTCGTGGTGTGTAGCACCACGAACACCGTACCTGGTCCGGCACGGGTCACCACCAAGACGGTGACCCAGGTCAAGACCGTGTACGGCAAGCCGGCCTGCCCGGCCAACACCACCAAGGTCAAGTCGGGCAACGGGTTCGTGGTCTGCCAGCTGCCGACCCGGACGGTCGTGAAGTATCACGTCAAGCCGGCCAAGCGGATCGTGGTCTACGGACACCCCAAGTGCACCGGCAAGCACGTCGTGGCGATCGGCCACGGGAAGGGTTCCGTGACCTGCATGAAGATCCTCCCCCTGGTCAAGACGGGCACCAGCCCGCAGACGGCGGGGTAGGCGGGTTCGATGGTTCGGGGTGGCGGGGCGAAGCAGCCCGCACCCCCATTTATTGTTGGGTTTTGGGGT
>CAZWRI010000116.1:0-2754 GCA_964636115.1 uncultured Candidatus Saccharibacteria bacterium
TCGGGCGCGATCGCGCCCGACCCCCAAACGGCAACCGCCAATTTAATTAGACGTTGAATTTGAATTCGACGACGTCGTCGGGCTTCATGACGTAAGTTTTACCTTCGGTGCGGACTTTGCCGGCGGCTTTAGCGGCCTGTTCGGAACCGGCTTCGATCAAATCTTTATAATGCACAACCTGGGCGGCAATGAAGCCGCGCTCAAAGTCGCCGTGGATGACGCCAGCGGCCTGCGGCGCCGTGGCCCCTTTGGGGATTGTCCAGGCGCGTACCTCTTTTTCGCCAGCGGTCAAAAAGCTTTGCAGCCCCAGGGCAGAGTAGGCGGCATGGATCAGCTGGACCAGGCCGGATTCCTTCTGGCCGTAGCTGTCCAGCAATTCTTGACGATCGGTTTCGTCCAGGCTGCGCAGTTCTGACTCTAATTTGGCACTAATAAAAACTGACGGGGCAGGGGCGACGATTTGGGCTAATTCGTCTTTTTTGGCCTGGTCACCCAGCTGCTTCTCGCTGAGATTAAAGGCGAATAAAAACGGCTTGGCGCTGAGCAACTGCAGGTCTTTGATCTGTTCTAGCTCCTCTTGGTCCAGGGCGAAACCGGCAAACTTCCCCTGGTCCAGGGCGGCTTTAACTTTTTGAGTCAATATCAGCAGCGGTTTGATTTTGGGGTCGGCCTTGACTTCTTTTTCTAAGCGGGGCAGGCGGTTTTGGACCGTTTGGATGTCCGCCAGGATCAGCTCGGTGTTGATAATTTCGATGTCGTGTAGCGGGTCAGTAGAGCCGGCGCGTTGGACTTCGCCGTCGTCAAAGGCCCGTACCACCTGGCAGATGGCGTTGCAGCCGTGTATATGGGCTAAAAACTGATTGCCCAAACCTTCGCCCTGACTGGCGCCGGCCACCAAACCAGCGATGTCCACGAAAGTCACCGTGGCCGGCACGATCTTGTTGGTTTTATAAATTCCAGCTAGCTTTTGCAAGCGTTCGTCCGGTACCGGCACGATACCGGTATTTGGTTCGATCGTGGCAAAAGGATAATTGGCCGCCAGGGCGTCCGCGTCCGTCAGCGCGTTAAACAAAGTCGACTTACCCACGTTGGGTAAACCGACGATACCGATCGATAAAGCCATTACTTAAGTTTAACAGAGGTTAGTCGGAATTGCGGGACAGGTGCGAGGGCCACCAGTTCCATTTGCCGAGCATGGCCACGATCGAGGGGACTAGCAAGGTGCGCACAAAAAACGTATCCAAAAGAATGGCAAAGGCCACGCCGAAGCCGATCTGCTGGACCTGTTCATTCCCGCCGACGATGCCCAGGATGGAGAAAGTGCCTGCCAGGATCAGCCCGGCCGAGGTCACGGTGGTGCCGGTAATACCAATGGCCTTGGTAATGGCCTTGAATAGGGTGTCGCTGTGGTGAGCTTCTTCCCGGATGCGGCTCATCACCAGGATGTTGTAGTCCTGGCCCAGGGCCATGCCGAATATAAACAGTAGAAAGGGCAGCACGAAGTTGAGCCCGTCTTGGTTAAGTATATGCACAAAGATATACATGGCAAATCCTAGGCTGGAAACGTAGCTAAACCCAACAGTCAGTATTAGATACCATGGGGCGACTAGGCTGCGCAGCATCACGGCCAACAGGATGCCGATCAGGATCAATACCACCGGTATTATCTTCTTTAGGTCGCTGTTCTGAACCTTGTTGATGTCGTAGGCCACGGAGTCGGTGCCCAACACGCCGCTGTCGTTGGCGTCTACGGCTTGGGCCACGCCGGCCAGAGCGGCGCGGGCGGCCGGCGTGGCCCGCATGGCGTCGGCGCTGCCGGTGGGGCCGGCTTTCATCAAAGCGTAGAATTGGGCGGTCTTGCCGTCAGCGCTTATGAACTGGGCTACGGCTTGTTGTTCCGGGATGTTGGTGCCTGCGTGGATTTGCCTTAAGGCGTCCGGCGTCAGCTTAGTACCGTTTAAGTTAAAGGGACCGCTGACGGCTGAAAAGACGGGCGAGCTAGCCAGTTTATCCTGGGCCTTTTGTAGATTGCCCAGGTTATTCCAGACCGGCTGGGAAAAACGCAGGATTAGGACGTCAGGGTTACTGTTGGCAGCGGGGAAGTGGGCGGTTAGGGCCTGCTGACCTTTGGCCGAATCGCTGCCGGCCGGCGCCGGCTGGTTGCCGAAGCCAGCTGACTTATAGCCGATCAGACCGGCGGTCAGACTACCAAAGACTACCAACCCCAGAACCAGCATCACGCCGGTATGCTTGACGGCGCTATCGGCCAGCCGGCCCCAAAGGCCGATCTTTAGTTCGCGCTTACTGGTTTTAGACGGCCAAAATACCGCTCTACCAAGGACGGATATAACAGCCGGCAGGAAGGTCAGGCCCATGAGCAACATAATTCCCAGGCCGATGGCCAGTGCCGGCCCCAGACCTTTATAAAGTCCAAAGCTGGCCAGTAGTAGCGTCAATAAAGCGGCTATGACCGTGGCGGCCGAGAAGGTTATGGCTTCGCCGACGTGCGATAAAGCTTTGATCACAGCCTCCTTGGGCTTTAAGCCGTTGCGTAGTTCTTCGCGCACCCGGAAGACCAGGAACAAGCCGTAATCCGTGCCGGCTCCCAGGAGTAAAACGATCAAAAGTATCTGGGTGATGAAGCCCACCTTGACGCCGATTTTGGTGGCTTCGGCAATGACCGGTTGGGAAATCACCAACGCCATGGCGGCCGGGACCAAAGTGACGATGGGCGCCAGGACCGAGCGGAATACC
>CAZWRI010000117.1:0-5395 GCA_964636115.1 uncultured Candidatus Saccharibacteria bacterium
ACAACCCCATTTTGTTTGGTTTTATTGGGGCCCGGGGGGGGGGGGCCGGGGCGCCGCCGGCCGCACCCCAGGCAGCCCCGCCCAAGCCCCAGCCCGCCACGCCGCCAACCAAAAAAGACGGCTCCATGAACGTCTCGCACGACAAAGGCAAACCCGACGATCCGGAAGTTGAGCTGTCGCCCAACGAAATCAACATCGACCGGCTGGGTAACCTTGTCCGAAACCCCAAGACCGATTCCCAAGCCACGGCTACGACCACCACCCCGCCAAGTATTCCGCCGGTTTCGCCGCCCCAACCGGCGCCCGCGCCGCCACCGGCGCCAGAACCGGTACCACTGCCCCCACCACCGCCCATAACCACTATCCAGACGCCTGTGACGCCTGTCCCTAACAGCGAACACGCCTTGCTGAGCCCAGCCGGCCGGCCGCCGATCATGAGCGCGCCGTTCAGCGCCGACATGCAGGCCGAATGGGTCGATCCTTACAGCAGCGTTTCAATTGATCCTCTAAGTACCTCCGGCAATGATCGGGGGCTTTACAGGCGACCAGAAGCCCTGACTCCACCGGCTGCCGGCGTGGACAATGCCCGTAACGCCGTTCAAAGTGCTCTGGCGACCGCGCCGTTTGACCCCGCCGCCGCACCACCGGTGACCGCCCTGGGCGCCCAACCCATAGGCGATGAACTGCACCCCCCGGGCCCTGCGACCGCGCCCAATGACACGCCCAGCCTGGCCTTGCCAACTAACGGCAACGGCCCGGTTACCACGGTCACCCCTTACGTGCCACCAGCCGACACGCCGGCGCCGGCCGCTCCGCCGGCCACGCCGCCGCCGTTACCACTGTCACCGACCAATCCAGCAGCCATGATGCCGGCCAACCCCGTTTACCAGCCCCCTCCAGGCACATAATTCGTATATAATCGGGCCGATGGATGGCGTTTTACTAATTGATAAACCGGCTGGCTGGACTTCGCACGACGTGGTCGCCAAAGTCCGGGGAATTGTCCGCCAACACACCGGACAGAGGATTAAGATCGGCCACACCGGCACGCTGGACCCGGCCGCCACAGGTCTGATGGTCCTGGTCTTGGGCAGTTACACCAAGCGGGCGGGCGAATTCAGCAAGCTAGACAAGTCGTATCAGGCCGAATTGACTCTAGGAGCGAACAGTTCCACCGGAGACAGCGAAGGTGAGCTTAGGCAGGTCAGTGGACAAAAGCCCTCAAAAATGGCCCTACAAGCCGTTTTGAGGCGTTTTGAGGGCCAAATCAGCCAAACTCCTCCGATACACAGCGCCATTAAGATAGACGGCCAGCGGGCCTATAAGCTGGCCAGGAAGGGCCTGACCCCTGATATGAAGCCCCGGGAAGTAACTATCTATAGTATTAAGCTAACAGATTACAATTATCCGATAGTTAAGATAACAACAGAGGTCAGCAGCGGGACTTATATTCGTAGCTTGGCCCAGGACGTCGGCGCGGCGTTGGGCACCGGCGCTTATTTGTCAGCCCTGCGCCGTACCCAGGTAGGGCCATACAAAATCGAGGCCGCCACCACCCTTGATAAAGTGCCTCAAAAATTGTATACTTGACCAACCGATGTCCGACCGAATCGTAAAGCGCACTTACAACCTGCCGCGGGATTTAGCGGACTACGCCTCTAGGCTGGCTGACGCCAACGCCCTCAGTGAAACCGAAGTCATTAAAAGCGGCCTGAAGGTCCTTAGGATGCTGGGCGATATCGGCGTTGGCCGATCGTTCGTGGTCAAGGCGGTCGCCGAAGGCGACCGCGACAAAGAAATCCTTCTGTTGGGCCTGGATCTAAGTGCCGCCACTGAGCGAGTATCAGATACGGAACCATTGCCAAAAGGTGAACAATCTGCTACAATTGAGCCTAAGAATGATAACCAGTGAAAAGAAGGCCAAGGTCGTCAGCGATTTGGCCGCGCACAAAACCGATACCGGATCGCCTGCCGTGCAGGTCGGTTTGATGACCGAGCGCATCGCTGAGTTGACCGCGCATTTAAAGAGTAATAAGCACGATTTTGCCGCTCGCCGAGCGTTGTTACAGCTAGTCGGCAAGCGCAAAAGGCTGCTCAAGTACGTTGCCGATCAGGACGGCGAGGCATACTTGGCCCTGATCAAAAAGCTCGGCATACGCCGATAAAGTGCCCAGACTCCACTCGGCCACCTGGCCGATAAGCTTGTGCACATTAAATAAACCAGTTATTCGTGGCCGGAGCACAGATATATGAGGACACAAGCATATATTTGAACCCCGGCCTGTGAATGCAGGAAGGACTATTAAACAGATATGGCAGAGACCATAAATCCCTTTGGTAAGAAAATCATTAAAGTCAGCACCGAGTTTTGCGGCCGGGAGCTGAGCCTGGAAGTTGGCCGGGTCGGTTTTAGGACCACCGCCAGCGTGCTGGCGCGCTACGGCGACACCGTGGTGCTGGGCACGGCCATGGTCAGCGACGGCGTGGTGCAAGGCATGGACTACTTTCCGCTGAGCATCGATTACGAAGAGCGGTTTTACGCCGCCGGCAAGATCAGCGGCAGCCGCTTTATTAAGCGCGAAGGCCGTCCGTCCGATGACGCGGTGCTGATCGGACGGTTGATAGACCGGCCGATCCGGCCGCTTTGGCCCAAGGGCTACCGGCACGAAGTCCAGGGCGTTGCAACAATGCTGAGCATGGACCCGGACTTCCGCCCGGACGCCGTGGCGATGATCGCCATGAGTGCCGCCTTTATGCTGACCGGCGCGCCGTTTGAAGGCCCGGTGGCCGGCGTGCGCGTGGGTTTGGTAAATGGTAAGCCGCAGGCTTTTGCCAGCCCTGAGCAGCTTAAAGAGGGCGGTTTGGACCTGGTGGTAGCCGGTACCAAAGACGGCGTGATGATGGTGGAGGCCGGAGCCGACGAAGTACCCGAAGAAACAGTGGTAGAAGCCATGGAATACGCCCACAAGATCATCCAGCCGGCCATCGCCCTGCAGAACGAATTAGTCAAAAAGGTCGGCGTTACGCCCCAGGAATACACTTTGCTCAAGCCCGACGCCGACGTCCAGCAGCGGGTAGAAACCTGGCTGGCCGGTAAATTGGGCACCGGCTTGCGCGCCGCTTACCCGGAGCGCAACGACTTAGTGGCCGGCCTGCGCGAAGGCATGCACCAGCACTTCGCGGAAGAGTTGGGCGAGGAGGAGTACGCCGCCGCTAAAAGTGATTTTAACGAAGCTTTTGAGCTGGCTATACATAAGGACGTACGCGACGGCATCGTCAAAGAAGGCGTCCGCCCCGATGGCCGTAAATTGACCGAAATCCGGCCACTTAGTTCAGAGGTGGGTATCTTGCCACGGGCCCACGGGTCCAGCTTATTCACCCGCGGCATGACGCAGGGCATGAACATCGTCACGTTGGCGCCTTTAAGTTACGCCCAGATGGTTGACACCATGGAAGTGAGTGACGGCGAGCGCCGCTACATGCACCACTACAATGCCCCTGGTTATACCGTGGGTGAGGTCCGCCGCCTGGGAAGCCCCGGACGCCGCGAAATCGGCCACGGCTATCTGGCCGAGCGAGCCATAAGCGCCGTTTTGCCATCGGAAGCCGACTTTCCGTACGCTATCCGGTCGGTTACCGAAATCATGAGCCAGAACGGTTCCACCAGCATGGCCGCCACCTGTTCCAGCTGTCTAGCGCTGATGGATGCCGGCGTGCCACTTAAGGCCCCGGTTTCCGGCATCGCCATGGGATTGATGATCGACGGTGACAAACCTTACATCTTGAGCGACATCGCTGACGCCGAAGACTTTGCCGGCGACATGGACTTTAAGACCGCCGGCACCGCCAAGGGCGTGACCGCCCTGCAGATGGACATGAAAGTCCACGGCCTACCGGTTAAGGTGTTACGCGAAGCTCTAGAACAAGGGAAGAAAGGCCGCGCCGAGATCCTTAAACACATGCTGAGCACCCTCGCCGAAGCGCGCAAAGACCTAAGCCCCTACGCGCCGCGCGTCGAAGCCATTACCATCAATCCGGATAAAATCCGCGAAGTGATCGGTAAGGGCGGCGAGACAATCAACAAAATCATCGCTGAGACCGGCGCCGAAATCGACATCAAGGATGACGGTACGGTGATGATCGCCAGCCCGGACAAGAAGAGCATTGACGCTGCTATCCAGTGGGTACGCACCCTGACCGAAGAGCCGGAAGTGGGCAGGATCTACATGGATAAGCCGGTAGTTAGCGTGATGGACTTTGGCGCCTTTGTACAGATCATCCCTGGCAAAGACGGCCTGGTGCACGTATCGGAAATTAAGGAAGAGCGGGTAGAAAAGCCTAGCGACGTGCTTAAAGAAGGTGATAAAGTTAACGTAAAGCTTGTGGCTATTGACGACCGCGGCCGCCTGCAACTTTCAATGAAGGCCGCGGCCAGGGAACTCGAAGGCAAAAAATAATGGAAGCGACGCAGCAGCTCGACCGATGGCACCAGACCCGCACGGGTCATCTGGTGTTCGGACTGGTCGAGCTGCTAATCGCCTACGGCTTTGCCAGCTGGGCCATCGATACCGCCCATACCTGGTGTTACGTCCTGACGCTCCTGTTCCTGTTTGGCGGTGGCCGCAACCTGGTGCAAGTTTTTCATAGATCGAACAATGGCAAGCGCAAGCAAGCAAAAACAGCTGGATAAGATCAAGCGGCGAATCCTGGACGATCAAATTTGTCCGGAATTGGCCGCTGGAGCCACCCAGTTGGTCTTTGGCGACGGCAACCCGTCGGCCCAAGTAGTCTTTATTGGCGAGGCGCCGGGCAAAAACGAGGACGAGCAGGGCAAACCCTTCGTAGGCGCCGCCGGCAAATTCTTAAACGAGATGCTGGCAGGCATCGGCCTGCAGCGCCAGGACATTTACATCACCAACATCGTCAAGTACCGGCCGCCAGGCAACCGCGACCCGTACCCGGACGAGAAATCGGCCTTTTTGCCTTATCTGAAAGATCAGATAGAAGCGATCAAGCCTAAATTAATTGTCACCCTGGGACGCCACAGCATGGAAGTGCTGTTGCCACCCGGGTTGAGAATCAGTGACTGCCACGGGCAGCCAAAGAGATACCAAGGGCAGGTTTACATGCCCCTGTTCCATCCCGCCGCCGCGTTATATAACGGCGGCATGCGCCAGACGCTCATCGACGATTTTGCGAAGATTCCGCGCGTCCTGGCCCAAATCAATTAGAAATTCATTTACAAATACTTAAAAGAAAGGTTAATAATGAATCCAAAGAACAATAAACAAAATGCCGGCAAGCCTCAAGCTAGACCAGCGTCTAACAGGTCCGGTGGGCCCAAATTAAGGCGGCCTCAGGCCGCCGCCGGCCGCGGGGCGCGCGCGCGGCGCGG
>CAZWRI010000118.1:0-4837 GCA_964636115.1 uncultured Candidatus Saccharibacteria bacterium
GCTGACCGGCTGGCGGGGGGCGTTGGCTGGTGTTCTGCCGGCATTGCCCGGGGCGGCCACCCGCCGCGATACTACGACCCAAGCCGGGGTGTGGGCCGCCCGTCAACTGGTGGGTCAGCTCCAGGACGCTTTAAGGGCTAACGCTTCAACCCGCCTGGTCAGCTTGGAACTGGCGCTCAAGCTAAGCGTTTAATCCCTTAGCCTGCTATAATTAGGGGCAATGTACGCCATCGTACTGCTTTGTATTTTTGCGCTAATCGTTTATAGACACGAGCATTTTTCCGCTACCGAAGTATCGGTAGTGCCCAGACGCTTGAGTGACCGCCTGAACAAGCTTTGGGAAATCGCCCACGTGGGCATGCGTGAAAACCGCTTTTTGCGCGCCGAAAAAGCCTTGCTTACCATCCTGAAAATCGACGAGAAAAACGCCGCCGCCTATAACCGCCTGGGTATCCTGTACGCCAAACAGCGCGAGTACAAGGACGCCATTGACTGTTTTGAGATCGCCAGCAGCATCGAACCTAGCGCCTCGTCCCTACACAACCTGGGCCTGATTTATTACGAGACCGAAAACTACGAAAAAGCCGCCACCGCTTTTGAGCAGGCGCTTAAGCTGGAGGACGGTTTAGCCGCCCGCCACATAGCCTACGCCAAGGTCCAGGAAAAAATCGGCAACGATAAATTGGTGCTGCAGGAGCTGGAGACCGCCGCCGAACTGGAACCTAACCCCGAAACTTTCTTGTTGTTAGAAAAGGCCTACGAATCCCGGGGCATGGACAAGGACGCCAAATCGGTTCAACGCAAATTGGACAAGCTGATTATGCCTGATGGGCGCCCCAAAAAAGTCCTGCGTCCCCGGCGTGTCGTCATCTAAGCGGTAATTGCTATTTCACCCCTGTTATGCTAAAATCACCTCTGTTACGCCACCTTAGCTCAGTTGGCCAGAGCGGCTGTTTTGTAAACAGCGGGTCGTCGGTTCGAATCCGACAGGTGGCTCCATAGTTGCTACAATTTAACCATGCTGGGATGACGGAGCGGTCAATCGTACCTGACTGTAAATCAGGCGGCCTTGTGCCTACGGGGGTTCAAATCCCTCTCCCAGCACCACGCACTAAAGTCATGGAAACCAAGCTTAAACGATTAATTGACGACTCCGAACGGATCCTTATAACTTCGCATATCTCGCCGGATCCGGATGCCGTGTGCTCGCTGCTTCTAACCGGTACCGCGCTGACTCTCAATTATCCTGCCAAACAAATAATGATGGCCCTGGAAGAAGGATCAGATGGCTTGAGCTCTCTAGACGGCTACGACCAGATTAAAATCGGTCCGCTAGCAGCTCGGATCAGGTCGTTTAAACCCGACTTGGTAATCGTGGTTGATACCAGTACCTTTAACCGGGTCAGCCGTCACGAGCCGGAGCAGGTAAGGGAAGATATTAAAAACACCGGCGCTCAAGTCGCCATAATCGATCATCACGAGCCCGGTAACGACAAAGAAGAGTGCGCGGTTTACGTCAATTCGCGGGCTCCGGCCGCCGCCCAAGAGGTCTATGAGACGTTATTCAATGTTTTGAAGCTCAAGAAGCCGGCCGGCTATGCCCAGACGGCCATGCTCGGCCTGTACGCCGACAGCGGCGGTTTCGCATATATAGGCGATAGCTACCGCCAGACTTTTGACATGGCCGCCCAGCTAATGGCTGATGGTGCCAGTATCGAGCGGATCAATAACCTGCTACGACAGTATTCGGACGGCGACATGAAAGTCCTGGCCGAGCTAGCGGCCAACGCAACCCATGACGGCGATCATACTTACAGCTTCCTGCGGGACGAATTCGTGAGTGAATGGCTCAAAAACAATAGCGCCGAGGACCTCCACGACGGAGCGGCCATCTTCATTAACGACTATACCCGTAACGTCGGTGGACGGGAATGGGGCTTCGTGGCCTACCGTAACGTGCTTTACGGGCCGGACATGTATTCCTGCTCGTTTCGGGCGGTGGCGGGCACCAAAGACGTGTCGTTAATCGCCCAAAAACTTAACGGTGGCGGCCACAAAGGTTCGGCCGGCAGCAAATTCAGTGCCAAGACTATAGAGGAAGCGCTGGAACTGGTTAAACAGGCTATTGCCCAGACGGCGGCTTAACCTTTTAACTTTCAATCTGTTTTAGTAAAATGTCCCAAGTATTAATGCCGCGATAGCTCAGTTGGTAGAGCGCATCCATGGTAAGGATGAGGTCACGGGTTCAACTCCCGTTCGCGGCTCCATCGTCGTCACTTATTACGATCTCAGGCTTGACTGCACAATCGAGTGGCGCAGCCAAGCCCGAGATCTTGCATAGATCCTCCTCTCCCCACAAAATCCACTAGCGTTCGTCTTTTGCAGGGAACCCAAAAAACGGATTGAGCTTAGTAGTGTTATCTGTTAGAATAGGGTCAAACCACAAGGTTATTTTTTATGGCTAAGAAAAGCGACAAACGAAAAATTGTCGGGTTGGTGTGCGAGGCTTGCAAGCAGCGCCATTACTACACGACTAAAAATACCGTCAACACGCCCGATAAGGTGGAATTAAAGAAATACTGCCCGGTCAAACGGGTTATGGCCAAGCAGGTAGAGACCAAGAAAAACCTTGGCCGCAACGAAGTCAAACCGCGTCGATAACAGATACGCTATAATAAGCTGGGTGTATTGCGTAGGGGAGTAGCTCAGTTGGTAGAGCGTCGGTCTCCAAAACCGAAGGCCGCAGGTTCGATCCCTGTCTCCCCTGCCATAAGCATGACCACTTTTAAGATAGATAATCAAGGGGTAGTATCTATTCAATGGCTAAAATAGTTCTAAACAGGCCGCTGCTAATTTATTTTTACGGCTTTCCAGGCTCCGGCAAGTCTTACGTTGCCCGACAATTGACGGACAGCGTGCAGATGGCACAGGTAAGTGCCGACCGAATACGCAATGAACTGTTCGAGCACCCCCGTTATGACAACCAGGAGGACGCCGTGGTGGCCCACATCATGAACTACATGACGGAAGAACTTTTAAGCGCCGGCGTAGCGGTAGCATACGACGCCAACGCCATGCGCCTGAGCCAACGACGGTCTTTGCGCGACCTGGCCCGTAAGCACCGGGCCGAAAGCCTACTGGTGTGGATCCAGATCGATAGCGACAGCGCGTACGCACGCACGCAGGGCCGTGATCGCCGCACGGCTGACGACAAGTTTGCCGAGCCGCAGACCAAACTGACGTTCGACAAGCAACTTTCTTACATGCAGAACCCGCAAGATGAAGAATATCTGGTTATTAGCGGCAAACACAATTTTGCCACCCAAAAAGGCTCCATACTGCACCGTCTTTACCAGATGGGGCTAACTGAAAGTACCACCGTCCAACACAACCTGGCCGCGCCCGGCCTGGTCAATCTTATCCCTAATCCGCGGGCCGGGCGCGTAGACCTGAGCCGGCGCAACATCAGTATCGGCTAGCATGCCCTATAAAAGGGTGGTATTACCCCAGATCGGTGAAATCACCCTGGCTAAGCGCCGTGGCGCCCGGAACCTACGCTTAAGTATCAACGCCAGGGGCCAAGTCAGGGTGAGCATGCCCGCCTGGGCACCCTACGCCACGGGCCTGGCTTTTGCCAAAGCCAGGTCCGAATGGATAGTCGATCAGCTTAAGGACCACCGGCAAACCCCGCTGGCCGAAGGTCTCCTGGTGGGCAAAGCCCATCGTCTGCATTTCAGGCAAGCCTTGAACGCCAAAGCGGTCTCGGCCAAAGTTGGTACGGCCACGATCGTCGTTAGCGGACCTTTTACGGCCGACCATCCGGAAACCCAGGCTAAAGCCCGGGCCGCTTGTGAAAAGGCGCTGCGGCGGGAAGCGGAGAAGCTTCTGCCGCAGCGCCTGGCCATCCTAGCCGAGCGCCATAATTACCACTATAAACAGGTGCGGGTGCGCAAGTTGACTTCGCGCTGGGGTAGCTGCTCGCACGACAAGACCATCAGCTTAAGCTACTACCTTATGCAGTTGCCCTGGCAACTTATAGATTACGTTCTGTTGCATGAGCTGGCCCACACCAAACAGCTCAATCATGGCCCAGCCTTCTGGCACGAATTCGAATCCAGCCTGCCTGACGCCAAGAGGTTGCGCAAGGACGTCCGCCAGCATAAACCCCATCTGCGGCCAAACTAAATCAGGCGTTTTATGTCATACTAGGAGCAATACGCTAATGCCAAAGCTTCCGAGACTAGGTAAACCGGATCACGATATTGCCATGGACGCCCATGAGCAGCTACTCGCTTTGATCAACAACATGGGCGATGGTTTTATCGCGTTGGACGTTTTAGGCCGCATCAATTTAAGTAACAGCGTAGCCCTTAGCCTGTTAGACACCAACGTTCTGAACGGCCGTCAGTTATCTGAGGTCTTGGACGTCATTGACAAGAATGGCTATCCGATCGACGTCCAAAAGATGATTCTGATGACCAGCAATAACTTTATCAATCGTGATCTACGCTTACGCTATAGCGACGGCAGCACCATTAACATGCAAATCAACGCCTCGCCGGTGCGCTCAGGCTTTGGCCGTCAGAATGACGCCGGCTTCGTGGTCCTTTTGCGCGACATCAGTCGTGAAAAGTCCCTAGAAGAAGAAAGGGACGAATTCATCAGCGTGGCCAGCCACGAATTGCGGACACCCGTAGCCGTCGCCGAAGGCAGCATTAGTAACGCCCAGCTGCTGGCCGACAAAACTAACGCTCCTGATACCATCAAAAGTACCCTAGCCGCGGCTTACGAACAGGTAGTCTTCCTAGGCAATTTAATCAACGACTTGGCTATGCTG
>CAZWRI010000119.1:0-5148 GCA_964636115.1 uncultured Candidatus Saccharibacteria bacterium
AATCTGGGCCTGTAGGCCTACCGGGCGCGGACAACCAGTTTCTTAGTTAGGCGACACTCTTCTATGAGGCGCTGGCGCTCCAGCTGGATGGTGGCGGCCAGCGCCGAGCCTTTGACCGTCACCACCAGGGCGTCGCGCTGGACTTTGACAAAGCAAGGACTGTTGTAGCGCCGCCGGACGTATTCCCGCACCGCGGCGAACTCGTCCGGCGGCGCAAAGCTCTTCTTCCCCAGAATATCGGCCAAACTATCCATTGACCTTAGCATAACAGTTTGCGAATACTCCAATTTTATGTAAAAATATACCTCTTGACATGCCCTACAACGAAAGAATTCCCTTAACCGGAGTAACCCTTAGCGAGGCTCTGGGCGGCACATTGCCGTCCGTGGATGTACTGAGCAGGAGTTTTCAGGATGCCGTCCAGGACGCCAAAGGGCCCCAGACCCCGCTGCACAACGCTAAAGGCGTCCGCCAGCGCGTCCTGCGGCTGACCGCCATGACTGAGGCCTGGCGGGCCAAGGCCGAACGCTACCGCCTGCCGGACGGCGGATTAGAGAATCCCAAAAGGGATACCTTGGCGCTGCTCTTCCTTGACTCCATAGACTACGTCGCCTGGGCGTCCATAGATGGCAAAAAGCTCAGGAACCGTCGCGACAACGGGGTCGACAATTCCGAAATTTACCAGAACAAACTGCTTTCCCATGCCGCGCTGCGGCAGCGCGTGGAAGAATTCGACCAGGTTTTCGCCGACGCTCCCGCGCAGCTGAAATACGCCGCTTTGGACGCCCTGATATTCGACGCCTATTGCCTGGTAAATGACACCACCAACCACGGACCACAATGGACGGTACGCCAGCCCCTGGCCGGCATGTTAGCCGAATATAAAGTATACAAAGCGCTTAAGCAGGCCGAGCTGCCGGTGCGTTACGGCTCCATCTACGAGGATGGGACACTGGGCTGGGACATGACGGTGTCGGTCAAAGACGATCACAGCGTCTGCAAAGCCCTACAAATCAAATCCAGCTCGCACGAGGAAGTATCCCGGATCAAGGCCGAAACGGAGCGTGACGGCAAGCTCCGGATCACGGTACCGATGCACGACGACCTGGACCAGTTCAACTTGCCCGCCGAAGACGTCCGGGCGTTGGCGGCGGCCGTCACTGCCGCCACGCCGGTAGCGCTGCCAAACATGCTGGCTAAGCTGCGGCATCTGGTGTAGATGACGTCTGGATACTTATGCACCTAATCCGTGCTTGATTTCACAACAACCCCGGCGTAGCGTAAAGTTATCGTTTAAAAGAAAACATGGCTACTGTCGAACTTCCTCCCGGTGAATCATTTAGTCACGGCAACGTCAGGATTGAAGGCGAATGGGTTGACGGCGAGTACGTCACGCGCGCCAAGCTGGGTGGCTGGATAGACCGGGAGTTCGAGCTGGAGATCAACGAATCCGGTGGCCACGTGGACGGAATTGATTACTTTGACACCGCTCCCCGGGAAGAAAACGAGCTTATTTTAGCCGCCATCGCCGCTTTTGCCCGCGGCAAAAGCATGGGCACCATCGGACAGCAGATCATTACCGTGGAAGACCCCAACGGCAACCTGCTCTAGCTTAAACCGGCACCGGTATAATTTAAGGTATGCCGGAGTTACCTGAAGTTGAAACCGTTAGGGCTGGGTTGGCAAAATTCTTGCCCGGCCTGACAGTCAAAGACGTGTGGCACGATTGGGCAAAAGGCTTCCCGAACGCGCCGGCGGACGTGGCGCGGTTTTTCGTGGGCGCCACGGTCCAAGACGTCCGCCGACGCGCCAAAGTCCTGATAATCGACCTGTCGACTGATTATTCACTGGTTGTCCACCTTAAGATGACCGGGCAGCTGGTCTTCGTAGGCAAAAACAGCCGTTTTGGCGCCGGCCATCCGTCCGCCAGCCTGGTGGGCGAGTTGCCGGCCAAGTCCACCCGGGTGATAATCGATTTTACGGACGGCAGCAAACTTTACTTTAACGACCAGCGCAAATTCGGCTGGATGCGCCTGTTGCCCAGCATCGAAGTGCCGCAGATAGATTTTCTTAAGTCCGTCGGCCCGGAACCGCTAGAAGACGATTTTACGGTCGACCGCTTCATAGAGCGGTTGCAAACCCGCAAAAAAAGTCCCGTCAAAGCCGTCTTGCTAGACCAGAAAGTTCTGGCTGGCGTAGGTAATATTTACGCCGACGAATCGCTTTGGGGCGCTAAAATCCACCCGGCCACGCCGGTCTCCAAAATCCCCAGGACCAAGCTGATAGCCTTGTACAGCGCTCTTATAGCCGTGCTAAAGCTAAGCCTACAAAAAGGCGGCTCAACGGATAGGAATTACGTGGACGCCGAAGGCCAAAAGGGAAGTTATCTGGCCTTTGCCAACGTCTTTCGTAAACAGGGCCAGCCGTGCCCGCGCTGCGGCGCAACCATCCAAAAAATCCGCGTGGCCGGCCGCGGCACCCACGTCTGCCCCAAAGAACAAAGGCCGCCTAAATGATAGTCACGCTAACGGGCAACAATTCGTACGCCTTGCACCGGCGATTGGAAGAGCTGACCGCCAGGTTCGTCAAAGAGCAGGGCGAGCTGGCGCTGGAGCGCCTGGATGGCAACGAATCAACCGCCCAAACCATGATCGACGCCGTGCAATCACTGCCGTTTTTAGCCCAGCGCAAAATGGTCGTTATCCGTGATCTATCGGCCAACAAGCCGGCGGCGGAGCAAATAGAAGGAATCGTCGACGCGGCCGGAGAGGAGATCGATCTGATAATTTACGAGCCAGTCCTAGATCGGCGCACCAGCTACTTTAAGGTGTTAAAAAGCCAAACCCAGTTGGAGGAATATAACGAATTAGATGCACAACAGCTGTCTAAATGGCTCGTTGATGAAGTCAAAAACCGCGGCGGTCAGCTGAGCTTGTCCGATGCCAATTTCTTGGTCGAACGCGTCGGGCCCAACCAGCAACTGCTGGCCATGGAGCTGGATAAGTTATTGACCTACGACAGCCAAATAACCCACCAAACCGTGGAATTGTTGACCGAACCTACGCCGCAGAGCAAGATCTTCGAGCTGCTGGACGCCGCTTTTGCCGGCAATAAGCGGCGGGCTCTCAAACTTTACGACGAACAACGCGCTCAAAAAGTCGAACCCCAGGCCATACTGGCCATGATCGGCTGGCAATTGGGAATCGTTTCCCTGGCCAAGCTGGGCCAGGGCAGGACTGCCGGCCAGATAGCCAAAGACGCCCGACTCAATCCCTACCCGGTGACCAAAGCCATGGGGCTGGCGGCAAAAATGGATGATAAGAAACTGCGCGAGCTGGTCGACGAAGCCTTCCAGATGGATTGGGGCAGCAAAACCTCCACGCTGGACCTAGACGATGCCCTTAAGACATACATAACTACCATGTAAAGAAAGAGCCCGGCCGTGTGATCCTTGCGGATCCACGGCCGGGCGTCCAACCGTTCCCCGGCTTTAGCCGGTGTTGCTGCGTTGCGTGGCGAACTTCGCCGTGATCTTGGTGTTCACGATCGCGAACTCGATCATCAGCATAGCGCAGACGAACAGAAAGCCCGCGATGGGCATGGCCATGGCGGGCGCACCCACCTTGACGGCCCACAGGGACATGGGCAGGATGGCGATCACGAAGACCGCCGCCCCTGCAAGGAAAAACCTTGTCAAAACAGACCCCTTTCTTCAGGAACGATCGTCTCTGGTCAGCGGTAACCCGCTCCCAGAGAAGCTTACATTATACCACCTTGTGTTAAAAAACACAAGGGCAATGGAGCCAGATTACTTCTTTGGGGCGGCTTTTTTAGCCACTGGTTTTTTAGCCGGCGACACTTTGACAGCCACTTTGACCGGTTTGGCGCCGGCAGCCTTGGCTTTAACGGCCAGCTGGGCCTTTTGGCGGGCCGCCTTGTTCTTATGGATAATGGCCTTTTTAACCGCGGTGTCCAGGGCTTTTTTAGCCTGGTTCTCGGCCTTGGTTATTTCGGCGGCCTTGCCGCCTTCCAAGGCCTTGGCAAAGGTTTTCAAAGCCTCGCGCACCTGACGCTTGGTCTGGGCGTTGCGGATGTTGGCCTTGGCGGCCGTCTTCACGCGCTTCTTAGCTGATTTGATAATTGGCATAGGAGTCAAATATAACAGATCACAACCCCTTTGTAAACCCATTAGCTTGAAAAGCATAAAAACTTCTTGCATGGCATAATCGCTTGTGCTAATCTGAACAACAGAAGTCACCTCACAAACCTTCTAAACCAAAACAAAAATGGACGCCCCAGCCAAACAACAGATTGTTGAGCGCGTTAAGCAGGCCACTAATATTCTAGTGACCGTTAGCAATAATCCGTCAGTCGACCAACTGGCGGCCTGTATTGGTTTGACGCTGCTGCTCAACAAGATGGACAAGCACGCCACCGCGGTTTTCTCCGGCAAAGTGCCCAACACTTTGGAATTCCTGCAACCGGAAAAGACCATCCAGCCCACTACCGACAGCCTGCAGGACTTCATAATCAGCCTGGACAAAAACAAGGCCGACAAACTGCGCTACAAGGTCGAAGACCAGGTGGTGCGCATCTTTATAACACCTTACCGTAGCAGCATCAGTGAAAAAGATTTGGTATTCAGCCAGGGCGACTTTAACGTAGAGGTCGTATTGTCCTTGGGCATCAAGGACCGCCGCCAGATCGACCAGGCGATCGCCGCCCACGGCCGTATCCTGCACGACGCGACCGTCATATCGGTCAACGTCGGCCCCGGCCAGGCGCCTCAACTGGGCCAGATCAATTGGCAGGATCCGCAGGCCAGCAGCCTGAGCGAAATGCTGGTCAGCATCAGCGAAGCGTTTGGTACGGGCCTGTTGGATAACCAGATGGCAACTGCCTTTTTGACCGGTATCGTGGCCGAAACCAACCGTTTTAGCAACAACAAGACCTCCTCCAAAGTAATGACTATGGCGGCCCAGCTCATGGCTGCCGGCGCCAACCAGCAATTGATCGTCAGTAAGTTGGAGCCGCCGGCGGCGGCCCGGCCCGGGCCGGCCCCCCCCCCCGCCCCCCCCCCCCCCCCCCCCCCCCCCCCCCCCCCCCCCCCAAAAAAACCCGCCCCCATAACCCACCCCCACCAACAGC
>CAZWRI010000120.1:0-2938 GCA_964636115.1 uncultured Candidatus Saccharibacteria bacterium
CAACCTGGGGCTTGAGCAGATCGCTGAAAAGCTAGGTAAGGCGCCTAGCACGGTTTCTAACCTTTCCCGACTCCTTAACTTGCCGGACGAAGCCCGGCAGGCACTGGCTGACGGCAAAATTACCGAAGGCCACGCCCGGGCAATCTTATCTCTGGTTAAGTTACCGGAGAAGCAGGCGGAATTATTGCGTTGTATTTTAAATAACGGATGGACCGTGCGTCAAGCCGAACAGTTCGCTACAGCCGCCAAAAAAGGCGCCAGCTCTCAAAAAGCCCGTTCTAACACCGCAACCGAAACGGCCTTGACCAAGGATCTGGCCGGCAAACTTGGCACCAAGGTCGCCATAAAGCACACCGCCAAGGGTGGCCAATTAATTATTTCGTTTGCTTCGGAAGACGAACTGAATCGCCTGAAGTCACAACTGCTTGAATAAGCGAACACATATTTAGAACACTAGGTCGTTAGAACTTTTCGGCCTTGCTGAGTGGCACGATACGCAGCATCAGCTGGCCCACGACCTGGTTGGCGTTAATTGGGCCAAAATAGCGTGAGTCCTCGGAATTGGTGCGGTTGTCGCCGCAGACAAAAAGCTGACCCGGCCCTAAAGTAACGTCGCTATACGTGCCACTGGGCGTGATGGGTGCGGTAATATGGTAGCCGACGGTTTTGTCCGGATTAAACCCGTTAGGATATTGCGAGTTATAAACGGTTATCTTACCGTCTTTGACGACAACGTGGTCGCCGGGCAGGCCGATGACCCGCTTAACAAGCTGCTTCTCGGCCTGCCCGCTGCTGTCGAACAGTCCGCTTTGATTAAAAATTATGATGTCGCCCCTTTTGGGTATATAGGGGTGTCCGGTCAGTCTTGCCCAGGTGCGGGGAATCTTATTGACGATTAGCCGGTCGTTATCCTGCAAGGTGGTTTCCATGCTGTGCCCGTCTACCTGGTAAGACTGCAAGACGAAGGCGGAGATACAAAATGCCAGCCCAATAGCTACGACCAACAGCGTGACGGTGGATATTATCGGCCCAAAAGGGCGTGAATGCCGTGGCTTGGCCGGTTCTGGCGTGGGCTTCGGGGGGTGCGGAGCGTTAGCGTCCTCCTTGGCCAACAATTCGCTCCGCGGTTTGTGTTCGTTGGGGGGCGGGGTTATATCCATTAATCTAGCCAATATTATAGTTACGAGGCCTTATTATACCTAACATTTTGGCAAAATGGCTGAATCGGCGGCGCGTTTCCGCGCCGCCGGATGCTATACTGTATTTTGTCGATGCACGAGCATAAGAATTTTAAGAAGCCGGCCAAAAAGCCGGCCTCCTTAGATGGTATGGTGTCCAACGGACGCCAACTGGGCGTACCGGTCCATCGCTCTTATCGACCCGACAAACTGACCGATGGCTCTTCTTTGGGAGGTGGCGAGGCGCGCGCCGACGGCTTCCACGCCGCTCGACTCAATGACCCGGGAGTAGCAAAAAATGCCTCTGAATCCACTCAGACCAAAGCCCCGTTGGATGAGCCAATAGTTATAGACGAGCAGGGGCGCACGGATGGAAAGGGCAAGGGCAAAAAGGATAAAAAACACTACTTTGGCCATAAACATCCGCGGCTCAGGAAGGTTTTAAAGCGCGGCGGGCTGTCGCTCGCGGCCTTGATACTAATAGTCGGCGGCTTTTTATTTTGGAAACTAGAAAAAGACCTCAACCGCGTGTTCCACGGGGGTGTCTTAAGCCTGTTCCATCCGGTAACTAAATTGAAAGGTGAAGACAAAGGCCGGGTCAATATTTTACTGGCGGGCAACTCCGCCGATGACCCCGGACACGACGGCGCCAATCTGACCGATTCGATCATGCTGATCAGCCTGGACACCATAAACCATACCGGCTACATGCTGAGTATCCCGCGCGACCTCTGGGTAAACTACGGTACTACCAGTTGCTCCCTGGGGTACCAGGGAAAGATCAATGCCGTGTATGAATGCGGCAAGGAAATTAAATTCCACCAGGCCGGATTCCCGGACGGCGGAATGGGCTTACTGGAAAAAGACGTGGAAGACGACTTTGGCGTGGACATTAATTACTATGGCCTCATAGATTACGCTGGCCTGGAGGAGGCCGTCAACGCCGTGGGCGGTATCGACTTCACGGTCAAAAGCGACGACTCCCGTGGCCTTTACGACGGCAACGTCGACTGGAAAACCCACGGCCCGCTGGTCAACCTGTCAAACGGCACTCACCACTTGAACGGCCGGCAGGCGCTGGATCTGGCGCGGGCCCGTGGCGACCCGCCGTACCCCAGTTACGGCTACGCTAACAGTGACTTTACCCGCACCCAGAACCAGCGCCAGCTATTGCTAGACCTTAAGAAAAAGGTGCTGAGCGTCGGTGTCATCAGTAATCCGGCTAAGCTCAGCAGTCTGCTGGACGCCGTGGGCAACAACGTCCATACGGACTTCCAAGCTAACGAAATCCTGCGCCTCTACACTCTTACCAAAGAAATTCCCGACAATAAAATCCAGTCCATCGGTTTGGCCGACAACAATAACCATCTTATAAGTAGCGCGAACCTGGGCAACGTCAGCGCTCTGATCCCGGCTGCGGGGCAGGATGATTATAGTGCCATCAAAGCCTTCGTCCAGCGCCTGAACAGCCACGATCCGGTAGTCAAGGAGGCCGCCAGCGTAGTGATCCTGAATGGCAGCAGCACCAACGGTCTGGCGGCCTCCACCGAGGTCAAGCTGACCAACAAGGGTCTGCAAGTCAAAGCCATTGCTAATGCCAGCCTGCGCCAAAAGACGGTCGTGGTGCAGCTTAATAACCAAAAACCGGCTACCAAGAACTATCTGCAGACCACTTTCAAGGTTACGGCCACCACCAACACCACGGCCTATCCGGAAGCCAAAAATTACGATGCCGATTTTGTTATAATCTTGGGTAAAGA
>CAZWRI010000121.1:0-13554 GCA_964636115.1 uncultured Candidatus Saccharibacteria bacterium
TGTATTTGTCGGCTTGGCGCCAGACGGTTTCGCTTTGGGATTCCACGCCCATCTTGCCGTCAAAGACGACTACGGCACCGTCCAGCACCCGCAAAGAGCGCTCAACTTCCACCGTAAAGTCAATGTGGCCGGGGGTATCAATAATGTTGATGTTGTGGTCTTTCCAGGTACATGAGACGGCAGCCGCGGTAATGGTGATGCCGCGCTCTTTTTCCTGGGCCATCCAGTCGGTGGTGGTTTCGCCCTCGTGCACGGCGCCGATTTTGTGCTTTAAGCCGGTACGGTAAAGAATACCTTCCGTAGTGGTGGTTTTGCCGGCGTCAATATGGGCGATGATGCCAATATTGCGCAGTTTGTTTAAATCGATTTTCTTATCTGCCATTGTTTTTCTCTGTAGGGTTAGGTTTCTATATATAGTCCGGGCGCGACCGTATGTATAACGTCCCTAAAGTTAGTGCCTGGACCGACTTTTTGACGATATGGCCAGCGGCCGGCAAAACCGTCACGTACAAGATCAGCCATTAGGTCATTTATTCTCACGGCCCCTTCAGGGACGCCATCCGCAGGAAACTCCACCAAGTCCACGTAGGTGAACGATGGTTTGTCCTCGGGCGTGGTCACTCTATACCCCTTGATTGAGTCTTGCGCCATTCTAATTAACCTCTAGCAAAATGGGCGAAGGCGCGGTTGGCCTCGGCCATGCGGTGGGTGTCTTCGCGTTTTTTAACGGCTTCGCCGGTGTTGTTGTAGGCGTCCATCAGTTCTTGGGCAATGCGGTCTTCCATGCTCATGCCACTGCGGGCCCGGCAAGCGGCCACGAACCACATGATGGTCAGGTGTTGCTGGCGCTGGCCTTTGACTTCAAACGGAATCTGGTAGTTGGCGCCGCCAACCCGGCGAGACCGGGTTTCCATGTGCGGCTGTACATTCTTCATGGCCTGCTCAAAGACTTCCAGTGGATTCTGGACCTTGAGCTTATCGGCGGCCTTTTGCATGCCACCGTAAACCAGGCGCTCGGCCAGCTGCTTTTTGCCGTCCAACATTACACGGTTGATCAGTTTAGCAACCATGGTGCTATTGTACAACCGGTCGGGCTGCACGTCCCTGACTAGTGATTTGGTGACTTTACGCGGCATCCGGGCTCCCCTTTCTGTCTGCGCTCAGGTCCAGTAGCGCCGCGCCGTCAGGATTGGATGCAAAGGCTTCTACCGCTGGCAGGCCAAAATAGCCAACCAAGGTATCAAAAGTAGCGCCGCCCTCTACGACCGAAAGTTCAATGGCGGCGCGAGTAGCTTCGTCTAAGTGCTGGTGCTGGGCCCGTTCGTCTATACCGGAAATAGGATAATCCATGCGTTCCATCTTATTTGCCCTTCTTAGCGCCGTATTTACTGCGGCCTTGTTTACGATCGTTAACTCCCTGTAAATCCAGATTGCCACGGACAATATGGTAACGCACACCCGGTAGGTCCTTGACGCGGCCGCCGCGCACCAGCACCACGGCGTGTTCCTGCAGGTTGTGGCCTTCGCCGCCGATGTAGGCCCAGACTTCGTGGCCGTTAGTCAGACGGACGCGAGCAACCTTGCGCAGCGCGGAGTTTGGTTTCTTAGGAGTTTTGGTAGTCACGCGAATACAAACTCCGCGCTTAAACGGCGCGTCTTTTTCGTAAGTACGGGTCTTTAGGTTATTGGTCACGCGCTGCAGCGCCGGGCTTTTGGACTTGCCCTTGGCGCTTTTACGCGGCTTGTGTACTAATTGGTTGATGGTTGGCATAGGCTCTCAAAGGTGTTACTTTAGCAGATTTACTCTGTTGCTGCAACCGTCTCTACCTCAGCCTCCTTTTGCTCTTCTTCCAGCGACCGCGCGCCGGTGCCAACGGGAATCCGTCGGCCCAGGATGACGTTTTCTTTCAAGCCGTACAAGTGGTCTACTTTACCGCTGGTAGCGGCGGCAATCAGCACTCGGGTAGTGTCCTGGAAGGACGCTGCCGACAAGAACGAATCGGTACTTAAGCTGGACTTGGTGATACCCAAGAGCAGCTGGTTGTAGCGGATAGGTTTCTTGTTCTTCTTGGCCAGGGCCTCGTTGGCCTCCACCACGGCCAGTTTGCTGACGATGTCGCCGGTGATGAATTCGCTGTTACCGGCGTCTTCTATCTGTACACGGCTGAACATCTGGCGGACGATGACCTCCAGGTGCTTGTCGGCAATAGTCTGGCCTTGGCTGGCAAAGATGTACAACACTTCGTTCATGATGTAGCGCTGAGTGGCTTCGATACCTTGCAGGCGCATCAGCTCGTGCAAGTTGATGGAACCATTGGTCAGGCGCTGACCGGCGACGACTTCGTCGCCGTCTTTAACCAGTAATTGCTTGAAGCCAGGTATTTCGTAGCGCACCACGCTCTTGGCGGTCGGCGTGATAGTGGCAGCCGTCTCTGTAAATTTGACCTTTCCGGCCATGGCGGCTACCAGCGGTTCGCTGCCGTCTTCCTGGGAAGCTACCACGTCACCGATGGCGACTTCGTCGCCATCGGTGACGGCCGGCACACGGCCACCCAAAGGCAGCCTAAGAGGTTTTTGCTCTTCGGCGGTTACCTGAACTATGTATTGGTCACCCTCTTCCCAGGCTTGGACCTTACCGGTAAGGTCGGTAAGGTAGGCCTGGCCTTTAGGCGTACGGACTTCCAAAAGCTCTTCCACGCGGGTCAGGCCTTGCGTCACGTCGTCACCGGCAGTCACGGCACCGGCGCGGTGTTTGGAGTCAAGCGACAGCTGGGTGCCGGGCTCACCGATGGACTGGGCGGCGATCACGCCGATCGGGTAGTCGTTGGCCACCAGTTTACCGGTAGCCAGGTCAACGCCGTAGGATTCGCGGGTAACGCCGCGGACGGCCGCGCAGGACAGCACACTCATGATGCGCACTTCCTGGACGGTTTCATCTTCGGCGACTGCTTTGGCGAGCTCTTCGGTGAACATCTCGCCTCGTTTAACGTGACCTTTTAAGTTATGGGCCGCAAAACGGCCCTCCAGACGCTTGGCAAAATCAATGCCAATGGCCTCGGAATCGCTTTTTAGGATCGGGAACCCTGGATCGTCGGCATCTTGGTCCACCGTAAAGACGTCTTGAGCAACGTCTACCAGACGGCGAGTCAGGTAGCCGGAGTCAGCCGTACGCAAAGCGATGTCGACTAAAGATTTACGGGTACCGCGAGTGGCGGTGAAGTATTCCAGCGGCGTCAGGCCGTATTTATAGTTAGAGCGAACTGGTAGCTCCATAGCCCGGCCGGTAGCGTCGGCACGAATGCCGATCATACCCACCGAGTCTTTCATCTGGCTAAGGTTACCACGAGCGCCGGAAGCCACGGCCATGGACATGGTGTTATCTTCGTGGGCAAACTGGGCTGCCAGAGCTTCTTCCACTTTGGAGTCTACTTCGGTCCAAGTTTCGACCGTCAAACGATAGCGTTCGTCATCGGTAATAAAACCGGCGGCGAATTGCTTGGATATCTCGGCGGCCTTGGCTTCGCCTTCTTTGACGATGTCCTGGAGTGCTTTAAGGTCAGAGAAGTCTTCCATGCCGATGGAGATACCGGAAGCCGTGGCGTAGCGGAAGCCCAGGTCCTTGAGCTTGTCGGCGATCTCGGCAGTGACTTCCTGGCCGTACTTAGCGTAAGTCAGGCTCATTACCCGGTCCAACTTCTTGCTGGTCATGGCTTCGTTCTGGAACGGGAAATCTTCTGGGAAGATCTCGTTGAACAGCAATCGGCCGGCGGTGGTGTCGCGGACTTCGCCGCGGAACGGTACGCTGACCCGGGTCTGCTGTTTAATTTTACCGCTGTCCAAAGCCATGATGACCTCGTTAAGATCGCTGAACGGCCGGGCCTTTTCGTCTTCGGCACCCGGACGCTGGTAGGTCAAGTAGTAACAACCAAGGACGATGTCCTGTTCCACGTGCAGAATCGGTGAACCGTCGGCCGGTTTAAGCAGGTTCTTGTTGGCGGCCATGATGTCGCGGGCCTCGGCCTGGGCGACGTCGCTCAAAGGCAGGTGCACGGCCATCTGGTCACCGTCAAAGTCGGCGTTAAAGCCTTTACATACCAAGGGGTGCAGCTGGATGGCTTTACCTTCGATCAACACCGGCTGGAAAGCTTGGATACTCAAACGGTGCAGGCTTGGCGCGCGGTTAAGCAGGACGTACTTACCGCGGATGACTTCGTCCAGGGCATCCCAAACGGCGGATTCGCCCATTTCGATCATACGGGTAGCGCTGCGAATGGTATGGGCCAGCTCCTGTTCGATCAGGCGACCGATCACGAACGGCTTGAACAGCTCCAGCGCCATGGTCTTGGGCAGACCGCACTGGTACATCTTAAGTTCAGGACCGGACACGATCACCGAGCGGCCGGAATAGTCCACGCGCTTACCAAGCAGATTCTGGCGGAAACGGCCCTGTTTGCCCTTGAGCATGTCGCTCAGGGACTTCAGGCGCCGTCGCTGGCCGGTGGCCGCGACGGCGCGGCCGGAACGGGCGCTGTTATTGTCAATTAAGGCGTCAACCGCTTCTTGCAGCATACGCTGCTCGTTGCGGCGGATAACCTCGGGGGCGTTAAGCTCTACCAGCTTCTTAAGACGGTTGTTACGGTTAATCACGCGCCGGTACAGGTCGTTAAGGTCGCTGGTGGCAAAACGGCCACCGGTCAATTGGACCATCGGACGCAATTCGGGCGGGATGACTGGCAGAACGGTAACGCACATGCTGGACGGCTTGATGCCGGCGCGTTGCATGCTTTCTAGCAGGCGCAGGCGCTTCATGATCTTTTTCTTGCGCTGGCCCTTGGCCTCGTCACCCTCTTTGGTCAGTTCTTTGATGAGTTTAGTCAGATCAACTTCGTCCAACAGTTCTTTTAGGGCGGCGCCACCCATGCCGACGGTTACCAGGTCCTGGAGTTCGTCCGGCAGGTTGCGGTAATCGGTTTCCGACAGCAGGTTTAGCTTGGCCAAGCTGGAGGCTTGGGTCGTGAAGGTTTCGTGTTCCTTGGCTAGCTCTTCGAGCTCTTTGTTCTGGGCTTCGGACAGCGACCGGACGTCGGCGTCCTTTTTAGCGGCGTCTTTTTCGTAGCGGCCTTTGATGGCCGTCTGGGCGGCGGTAAACTCGGCCTCTTTGTCGGCGACGACCTTATCCAGTTTTTCCTGGTCGACGCTTTTGATGACGTAGCTGGCAAAGTAAGCGATCCGCTCCAGGTTCTTAACGGTCATTCCGAGTAGTAAACCGATGGCCGAAGGCGTTCCGCGCAGGAACCAGATGTGGGCTACGGGAGTCGCTAGGCCGATGTGACCCATGCGCTCACGGCGCACGATACTGCGGGTAACCAGCTCGCCGTTCTTGTCAACGGCGGCTTCACGGCTGCGCACGCCTTTATATTTGGCGTCGTGCGGGTTGATGTCTTTGACCGGGCCAAAATGCGTTCGCAGAATAAACCGTCGCGTTCGGGTTTTTGGGTGCGGTAGTTGATGGTTTCGGGCTTGGTGACTTCGCCGTGGCTCCATTCCAGAATGTCTTCCGGGCTGGCGATAGCCAGGCGGACGGCGTCAAAATCACTGATGTTAGCGGCTGGGCTGTAATTTCTCATTTTAGGCCTCCTCTCCTGACTCGGGCTGGTCGGTGACCAAAAGCCCGTCGTCGTTAATGTCTAGCGGTGCTTCGGCGTCCAGTTCGGCCGCCGAGAATTCTTCGGCTACGGCGTTTTCGGTCACGTCGGCGCCGTCCACTGCCGTGGGCGGCGGCGCAACCGCGGGCGCGTTCCGGGCCTCGTCCTTGACGTTCTGGGCTAGGACGGTTTCGGCGTCCACCACTTCGCCGGACGCTAGCAGGTCAACTTTAAGACCTAGACCCTGGAGTTCCTTGACCAGCACGTTGAAGCTTTCCGGTACGCGCGGACCCTGGATCTCGGTAGCCTTGATGATGGATTCGTAGGCTTTGGCGCGACCGTAAACGTCGTCCGATTTAATGGTCAGCATTTCCTGTAGGGTGTTGGCGGCGCCGTAAGCTTCCAGCGCCCAGACCTCCATTTCGCCAAAGCGCTGACCGCCGTTTTGGGCTTTGCCGCCCAGAGGCTGCTGCGTGACCATGGTGTAAGGTCCAGTGGAGCGGGCATGGATCTTATCCGAAACCATGTGGTCCAGTTTGATGATGTACATGCTGCCCACCGTAGTACGCTCCTTGAACGGCTCACCATTGCGACCATCATAGAGCTGCTGCTTACCGTCTTCGGGCATGCCGGCTTCTTTCAGCAGGTCCTGAATCTTGTCTATCGGCACGCCGTTGAAGGCCGGGCTGGCGACTTTGATGCCGAGCGCCCGGGCGGCCATGCCAAGGTGAGTTTCAAACAACTGGCCGATGTTCATGCGGCTGGGCACGCCCAGCGGATTCAAAACAATGTCAATCGGCGTCCCGTCTTCCGTGAAGGGCATGTCCTCAATCGGCAAAATGCGGGCGATGACGCCCTTGTTGCCGTGACGGCCGCCCAGCTTGTCGCCTACGCTGATTTTGCGCATCTGGGCCACAAAGACCTGGATCTGCATGATCACGCCGGCCTTGAGCTCGTGGCCGTTGGCCCGGCTGAACACCTTGACGCCAACCACTTTACCGTGGCGGCCAGTGCTCATGCGCTGGGATGTATCACGGACTTCTTTGGCTTTTTCGCCAAAGATGGCACGCAACAAGCGTTCTTCGGAACTGAGCTCCTGCTCGCCTTTAGGCGTAATCTTACCTACTAATATGTCGCCCGGATGGACTTCGGCGCCGATGCGTACGATGCCGTCTTCGTCCAGGTGGCGCAGAGCCTCTTCGGAAACGTTAGGGATGTCACGAGTGACGATTTCGGGGCCTAGTTTGGTCTCGCGGACTTCGGTCATGTAATCCACGATATGGATGGAGGTCAAGGTATCGTCTTCTACTAGACGGCGTGAAAGCACCACCGCGTCCTCAAAGTTGTAGCCACCCCAGGGCATGAAGGCTACCAATAGATCCTTGCCCAGGGCCAATTCGCCACCCTGGATACTCATGCCTTCAATAAGCGGATCGCCGGCTTTGACTTTGTCGCCGCTGTTGACCACGACGACCTGGTTGATACAGCTGCCATCGTTGCTACGGGCAAAGTGCACGGGATTATAGGTAACGGACTTACCGTCTTTGTATTTGACCACGACCTCTTCGGCGGTCGCCTTGACGACCGTACCGTCGGCCTGGGCCTGTACTAACTGGCCGGAGTTCTGGGCTACCACCGATTCCAGCCCGGTGCCCACGATCGGGCTTTGCGGTTGGATCAGTGGCACGGCCTGGCGCTCCTGGTTGGAACCCATCAGCGAGCGCAAGACGTAGTTTTTCTCCACGAACGGCACCAAACCGGCACTGGAACCGATAGTCTGGTTACGAGCGGCGTCCATGTGGGTGACTTCGTTGGCGTCAACTTCCTCGGGCGCTAAGCGATTACGGGCACTGACGCGGGCTTCTTTAAAGTAGCCGTTTTCGTCAATGTCGTTACCGGCGCCGGCAATGACTGCCTGTTCTTCTTCGGCGGCGTCAAGGTAGACGATCTTGTTGGTGACTTTGGCTTTGACCGGCCAAGTGGCCTGGTCTTTGACGGCCGCCAGCCGATTGGCGGCGGCCGGGCTGATCACCGCGCCGGCCTTAACGATCACGGCACCTTTTTCATTCTCTAGATCAACCGCGGCAACATAACCGGCAGCTTCCTTGGCCGGCACGGCGTTGATTACCTTGCGGTACGGGGTTTCAATGAAACCGTACTCGTTCACCCGGGCGTAGCTGGCCAGGTTAAGCACCAGACCAATGTTGGCGCCTTCCGGCGTTTCCACCGGGCAGATACGACCGTAATGGGTAGCGTGGGCGTCGCGCACCTCAAAACCGGCGCGCTCACGCGACAAACCGCCGGGACCCATCGAGCTTAAGCGGCGCTTGTGGGCCAGTTCGCTCAAAGGATTGGTCTGGTCCATGAATTGCGACAACTGGCTGCTGGCAAAGAATTCGCGCACGGCAGCTACCACCGGTCGGGCGTTGATCAGCTGCGCCGGGGTGACGGTTTCGATTTCCGACATGCTCATGCGGTCCTTGGCGTTGCGCTCCATGCGCAGCAGACCAATGCGGAACTGACGCTGGACCAGCTCGCCGACCAGTTTTACGCGGCGGTTGGCCAAGCTGTCGATCTCGTCGGCCGCATCCTGGGTAACGTCCAGGCGGATGACTTCGGCAATAATGGCCAGCAGATCGTCCACGCGCATCACGCGGTTATCTATGGTATTAGGAACGTCCAAGTCCAAGCGCTTGTTGATCTTGTAGCGGCCTACGCGACCAAAGTCAAACCGTTTAAAGTTATAGAACATGTTCTCGATCAGCGAACGGGCGTTATCCACGGTAGCCAGATCACCGGGACGCAAGCGCCGGTAGACTTCGATCAGAGCCTCGTTGGTACTGTGAGTAGGATCTTTTTCCAGCGTGGCTTCAATGTAATTATGGTCGGCGGTATCAACGTGCTTAAAGGCCTGTTTGATCTGGGCCTCGTCCATGCCCAGGGCCCGCAACAGAGTGGTGACGGCGATTTTGCGTTTGCGGTCGATCTTCACGTACAGCACGCCAGCGGCGGCCGTCTCGAACTCCAGCCAAGCGCCGCGGACGGGGATGACCTTGGCGCCATATAAATTAGTACCGCCGTGTGGGTCGGCTGTGAAGAACACGCCACTGCTACGGATCAATTGGCTGACTACCACGCGCTCGGCGCCGTTAATTACAAAAGTACCGCGGGAAGTCATCCACGGATAATCCCCCAGGTAAATTTCCTGTTCCTTTACTTCGCCGGTGACTTTGTTGGTCAGCTCCAGCGTCGCCTTTAACGGCGCTTCGTAGCTGACGTTGTTCTCACGAGCTTCCGACTCGGTCATTTTAGGATCTTCAAAGTGATAGTCCTTGAAGCGGATACTGAGCTTTTGACCGGTGTAATCATCAATCGGGCTGACCTCGGCCAATAGTTCGCCTAGGCCTTCCTCCACGAACCACTGGAAGGAGGTGGTCTGGTGGTCTACCAGGTTCGGCGGCGTGAGTACGTCATCTGACTTAGTAAAGTACGTGCGTTTTTGCGATGCTGCTGATTTATTAGCCATGCGGCGGCTATGCTCCCCTTGTTATTACCTTAATTAATCGCTTTGACCACAGCGAAGCCCACTACGTTCGGCGCAAATTGTTAGTTATAACCACAGCAAGCACCAAAGTACACTACTTCTTAGGCTATATTGTATTCTCAAGCCTGTTCAATCGTCAAGCGTTTGTCAAAAAATCTGTTGTGCTTTTTGCACTAGCGACTGGAGATGACTTTGTCAACGACGCCGTAGTCCTTGGCTTCTTTGGCGGTCATCCAGTAGTCGCGGTCCATGTCTTTTTCGATGCGGCTGACCGGTTGGCCGGTATTCTTGGCCATAATCTCGTTGATCAGCTTCTTGATGCGGATGCTTTCCTTAAGGTCGATTTCCATGTCGCTGACCTTGCCCTGCGTGCCGGCGGACGGTTGGTGGATCATGACCCGGCTGTTCTGGAGGATCAGCCGCTTGCCTTTGGTGCCGTTGCTCAACAGGATGGCTCCCATGCTGGCCTGCTGGCCAATGCCCACGGTCTGGATGTCCGACTTAACAAAATTCATGGTGTCAATGATGCCCAGGCCGTCAGTCACACTGCCACCGGGGCTATTGATATAGAAAATAATGTCTTTGTCCGGGTCCTGGTTTTCCAAGAACAACATCTGGGCAATTATAAGATTGGCGCTGTGCTGGTTGACTTCGTCGCCCAGGAAAATGATGCGGTCACGCAGCAAGCGACTGTAAATGTCATAGGCCCGCTCAAAGCGGCCCTCTTGTTCAATAACGGTTGGTACTAATATTTGATCGGTTGGTTTAGCCATGTACCACTAGTATAGACAGTCAGTTGGCACTCGTCAAGGACGAGTGCCAACTCAAGCTACTTGGTAAAACTTGAGGCCATCTGGAGGTACGGGGTAAATCATGTCGCCTTCTTGGTAAGCCGGGTCGTCGCAGAGCTTTCCCAGATCGTGACCATGCAAAAGCACGCGGCCGTTCCTTAGGATTACCCATTCTCCAACGTAAGGCGACAAGTCTTCCTGAATTGGGATTTGATTCCTAATTTCAAAAACTCCTGGCTCTACCTCGACGAGATGGTCGTCATGTTGATTGCCAGCATCGGTTTCGTGACTCATAATGCATCTCCTTTGATTAAATCTTAACCTTTCTGAGCGTACTCAACCAGTTTTTGGAGGGTTTTTTCGGTAGTCATGCGGTTGGCAATATCGTCGCGGCTTTCCGGTTTATCTAATTCGGCCTGCATCTGCGGATCCTGGTATTGGCCTTTCAGGATCTGGATACGGAGTTCCAGCTCTTCCGGCGTAACCTCTACTTTTTCGACGTCGGCAATCTCGCCCAGGACCAATCCGCCTTTGACCCTTTCCTCCATGGAGGAGCGGTTGCGCTCCCGGTGTTCCTCTTCCGTCACGCCTTCTTCTTTAAGGTGCTCTTCCCAGGTCTGGCCGCGGTAGGCCAGGTTGCGTTTTTCTTCCTCTTCGGCCCGCAGGATCTGCGCGTCTACCAGACTCTTTGGTACCGGCATGGTGGTTTTGGCGGCGATCCTCTGGACCAGTTGTTCTTCGTAGTTACGGTCGGCTTGTTGCTGACGCTCGATCTGCAATTGTTTCTTTACGTCGGCCCTAAGCTCGGCCAGCGTTTTAAACGGACCGGTTTTGGCGGCAAAAGCGTCGTCCAGCTTAGGCTCGGTCAACTCTTTGACCTGCTTGACCGTCACGCTAAAGGTGACTTTTTTATTCTGAAGGGCGGCTACGCCGTAGTCTTTGGGAAAAGTTAGCGTAAAGTCTTTGCTTTGGCCGGCTTTAAGGCCTACCAGATTAGTCTCAAAGCCGGGGATAAAGGTGTCACTACCCAACAGCAGTGGGTAATCTTTGCCGTCGGCGCCGGCCACCGGCTGGCCTTTGGCGTCCTTACCGGCAAAATCGATGGTCAGCTCGTCACCCGATTTTGCCGGCCGTTTAACTTCTTGACGCTCGGCCTGGCGTTGGCGCAAGGATTGCAATACCTGGTCCACGTCTTTGGCCGTGACGCTGACCTTAGGTTTAGCCAGTTTCATTTTCTTATAATCCGGCAGTTTGATCTTGCCCAGCGCTTCGGTCTCCACCTCGAATTCCAAAGTAGTGAACGGCACGAATTTCTTGATTGAGACGTTAGGCTGGCCGATCGGTCGGACAGCTTCCTGAGTCGCCGCTCGGCGGTAAAGTTCGTTCAGGGCGTGTTCCATGAACTCGTCGGCTAGCGCCCGCTGGTCAACGTGCTTTTCCAGCAGGTTCAACGGCGCCTTGCCCGAGCGGAATCCCGGGACTTTGACCTGTTGGGCAAAGTGGCGCAGCACGTGGCGCTTGATCGGTGCCAGTTCTTCGGCGCCGGCAACAACCCGGAGCGTAATCTCAGTAGGACTCTTTACGGTCTTGGTAACTTGCATCCTAGTAGTAGACTTTCTGTAGGCTTAATTTTTTCATCTTCATAATCTTATCTCTTAGCATTTTGTTTAGGGCCTGTTTGCCGGCACTGGTCTTTAAATATCTTTCCCGCCTTCTGGCGTCCACTTCTTCAGTATGCGCTTCATAATATATCAGTGTCCACGGCCTGTGTGGTTTGGTGGAAAAATTTAAGCCTTTGTTGTGTTCTGCGACTCTCTTCTTCAAATCGTGCGTAAACCCCACGTATAGACTCTTGCTTACGTCAGAATAGAGTACGTAAACATAGCAGAACACTACAGAAAGCTCACTGCTAGGCATAAGGCCAAATTATAACACTTCGGGTTTCTTATGCCGCGGCGCCACGCTGCTGACCACCCGCTCAAAACTCAGCTCCTGCTCTACTCCAGTTCCCAGATTTTTTAACTTGAAGCGGCTGCCCACCAGCTCTTTTTCACCTATGAATATCACAAAAGGTACGCCGGCCTTAACGGCGGCCTTAAGCTGGGCGTCCACTTTACGACCGGAATTATCCACGGCTATCCGCAAGCCTTCTTCGCGGAACTTTTTAAGGATCTTCTGGGCCTCTTCGTAAACTTCGCCTATAAGGACGACCACGGCGTCGGTCTCCGGCTGCAGCTGCGGCAACAATTTGTGGGTAGTTAAAAAATCCTGCAGTGTCACGTCGCCCATGGCGAACCCCACCGTTGGCACGGGATCGACGCCAAACAAGCCCACCAGGCCGTCGTAGCGGCCGCCGCCGAACATCGAGCGGTTGTTTTCCGGATTCCGGTCAAAGACCTCAAACACCACGTTGGTATAGTAGTCAAAGCCACGCATCAGCGTGGGGTCAAAGCGAACGTTGTCCACGCCGTTATCGTTGAGTAGTTTGATCAGGTTTGACAGTTCGGCCACCGCCGGGTGCTGCTGGGTAGCCAGCGGTAATTCACTGATGCGCTTGGCCTTGAGGATTTCCAGCAAACGGTGCAGGACGTCGTTCTCGCGCTGGCCGGGCGTTAATAACTCCTCAATCATTGCCAAAAACTCTTTTTCCGGCGTCTTGTGCATCCGGTCAATCAAGCGGATCAGAACCATGGACTGTTCGTGCTCCAGGCGCAAATATTCCAGCAATAACCAGTTTGTTAGCGTGCGGCTGTTGAGCCGGACTTCGTAGGTGTCACGCTTAGCGCCAAAGGCCTGCATGATGTCGTCGGCGATCATTATCATCTCGTGCTCGGCTGCCAGGTTGGCCACGCCAAAGATATCCACGTTCAGTTGCCAGTGTTCACGCAGGCGGCCATGTTGCGGCCGTTCGTAGCGCCAGACGTTAGGGATACTGTAAAGGCGCAGCGGATACGGCAGTTCCTGGCGCCGGCCGGCCACCAAGCGGCTGACCGTAGGCGTCATTTCTGGCCGCAGCGTCACCTGCCGGCCGCCGCGGTCGGTGAAGCTATAAGTCTGTTCGGCCACGATTTCCTGGCTGGTCTTTGATAAATAAAGCTCCAACGGCTCGATGATTGGCGCGTCGTATTCCTGATAGCCATAACTCTCCACGACGCGCCGCATCACGCCGAACAGGTATTTTTGCAGGCGCTTGTCCTCAGGATAAAAATCCCGCGCGCCCTTATATGGTTGGGTCGATAAAGGCATGATCTTGAGCTCATTATACCTCAAGATTGCTGGACCAGGAGTTCAAAGTAGCGGGTGGAGCCGAAGGGGATTTTTTGTTTGATGTGGTCTTTGGCGCCGGCGCTGGCGGCAAAAGTGATGGTGTAATTGCCAAAGCGCCGGTTCACTTCGTCCACCGCCTCAGTTAGCCAGACTTCTTTGTTAACTTCCTCCAAAATGCTCACCTGGTTGGCGGTGGACGGCTCCAGCAGATAGCAGCTGACCCCAAGCTCGACTATATAGTCGAGCTTGGGGTCAGCTGCTATCTGCTGGAGCCGTCCACCGCCAACCAGGTGAGCATTTTGGAGGA
>CAZWRI010000122.1:0-1929 GCA_964636115.1 uncultured Candidatus Saccharibacteria bacterium
GGTCATCTTTATCACCTGGGCGGTGGTCAAACTCAACGAGGCCGCCAGACGCCTGACGGTCAACTACGCCAAGCGGGTACAGGGTAATCGTACTTACGGTGGGGTAACTACCACGCTGCCGGTCAAGCTGATTACGGCCGGCGTGATCCCGATTATCTTTGCCGTGGCTTTTTTGAGCGTGCCCAGTTTTTTGGGCCAGTTATTGACCCACGGCAAAGGCATCAACTTTGTACCTACCACCCACTGGGAGCACGTGGGCTACAGCCTGACGCAGTGGTTCCAACAGCCGTCGGCCACCACCTTTGCCACCGAGGGCTTTAAGGCCTGGGTCTATCCCATAACCTACTTCCTGCTGGTGTTTATATTCACCTACTTCTATACCGGTGTCACCTTTAACTCCAAAGAAATCGCCGAAAACCTGCAGAAGCAGGGCGGCTTTATTGCCGGCGTGCGCTCCGGGGAGCAGACGCGGAAGTATCTATCCAAAATCGTTAACCGGCTGACGCTGTTCGGTGCCGCCGCCTTAGGTCTATTAGCCGTGTTGCCGATAGTGGCTCAGGTGTTTGTTAATCCCAACATCGCCATTGGCGGAACCAGCATATTGATCCTAGTCTCCGTTAGCTTGGAGACTCTGCGCCAGGTCGAATCCCGCGCCTTAATGGTCACCTACGACCAATACGAGCAGCCCGATTACTTTTACGAACCCGGACCCGGCGGCACGGCCGCGCTAGGCGCCAAACGGCTGCGTTTCATCCCACGCCCCAGCTTGCCCCGCCGCAAGAAATAACTTCACCCAAGGCTACAAAAATCTATAGGCTTGGGTGAAGCCCAGACTTACGTATCTGGGCATGGAGCCTTACGGCTCAACGCACTACTCATCCGGGTCGGGGTGGTCAGCTCCACCTAGATGGGCGGAGCTTGAGAAATATCCCATTTCACCATGGTGCAGCGAGACGGAATACGAAACTTCCCTTGGTTCAACTAGTCGTGGGGCGAATCGGACGGTCTCTTCGATCGCGGTCGCGATCGCTTCGGCCAACTCGTCAGGTTTGTTGCCCTGGACTCGCTCCTCGTCGGCGTGCAACAGAACGATGACTTGTATGTCCTTGACGAGGACATCCCACGGACCGGCAACCAGGAACATGACCGAAAAGTCGTTCTCCAGCAACTGGCGTTGCTTGACGCTCAGATTGGGCGGGCACACGTGGCGAAGCTTCTTACGGAGGGTGCCAAGCATGAAACCGTTGTCCATGCCGGCAACCTCCTCGGTATGTTGGACGAGAATATGAGGCATTAAAACCTCCTGTAGGTACGAAGAGCCACTCAAGCGGCTACAGTTGTTGTCACCCCTGTTGATGACGTACCTATTTTATCATCTTTAGTCATCTGTCGCAATTAATGCAAATAGGGGTTTACAACACCTTAGTCCATCTGATACAATTTACGGGTTGTATTTGTTATGGCGAGAGACAAGGAAGTCATTGAACTCGCCGGGACGGTCGTAGAAGCGCTGCCCGGCACCCAATTCAAAGTCGAACTTGAAAATGGCCATCAAATCATAGCTCACGTTTCCGGAAAGATGCGTCGGCATTACATCCGACTGGTCGCCGGAGACCGCGTTAAGGTAGAATTGACTCCTTACGATCTGACGAAGGGTCGGATAACTTACCGCGAAAACTAACTGCAGGCTTAAGAGCAGCCTGCCTGCCGGCAGGCAGATGTGTCACTCTTGAAAGGAGATGATCCGGATGAAAGTCCGTGCCAGCGTTAAAAAAATCAGTCCTGACGACATTATCGTGCGCCGCAAGGGGCGCGTTTACGTCATTAATAAATCAAAGCCTAAGCACAAGCAGAGGCAGGGTTAAACATGGCCCGAATTTCCGGCGTGACCATACCCGACAACAAACAGGTCCAGATTTCTTTGACTTA
>CAZWRI010000123.1:0-11751 GCA_964636115.1 uncultured Candidatus Saccharibacteria bacterium
TACGTAGTACAGGTCCAGCTTGCGTCGCTCTTTGACCGGTATGTCGCGTCGACCCGATACCTGAGCCAGACCCGTTAAGCCAGATTTGACGGCCAGGATCAGGTCTTTCTGGCTATATAGCTCCCACTCCTCGACTTGCAAGGCTCTAGGGCCAACCAGACTGATGTCGCCCTTGACCACGTTGATTAACTGCGGCAATTCGTCTAGGCTGGTTTGGCGCAACAACCGGCCGATCCGTGAAACCCTGGGGTCGTCCGGAATCTGGTCGCCGCCCTCGCGGTACGGCTTGACCAATTCCGGCCGTCCCATTTTGGCAAACGCCTCTTCTGGCGTCAGCCCCGTGTAGGCGCGTTTATGCGAACGGAATTTGTATATTTTGGCGGTGCGACCAAAGCGCGTCAGTCTGGAATCCTTAAAGAAGACTGGCGCTCGCAAGTCACTGAGCTTAATGCAGAGGGCGATTATAAGCATGAAAGGCGAGGCGATTATAAGGAAAATGCCGCCAAAAATTAAATCGGTCAGCCGCTTGACTATTCGACCCCAACCGATCAACGCCGTCTGGTGGACGGCGATAACCGGTATGGAGGAGCGGAATAACTCAACTACGATGTTTCCTACGAATAGTTCGGCGTTGCCAGGAATGAAACGGTAAGCGATGTGGTGATTCTGGGCGAACTCCAAAACGCGGTTGTTTTCTTCGTTAGAAGGGTACAGCTCAGTCTGAACAATGCTGTGGACGTCGTCGGCCCGCAGTTTTGCCACGGCGCTCTCAAAGCTATTGAAAACTTTGAAACCCTTGAACCTTTCTTTGTGCTCCTTGCCCACGATACCGACTATGCGATAGCCGGACACCTTCCAATTAGCCAGCACTTGGGCCAGCTCGTCGGCGATCTTGGTATCGCCAACTATCAGCAGATTGGTAACGCCTATGTCATAGCGGAAGAGCATGGCTCGGGTGGTCCTGGCCAGATTGCGAAAAACCAGCAAAAACAAAAATCCCAGGCCAAAACCGTAAACCGGCACCAGCCGGGCGGGGAATACCACTTTGTTAGCGGCGTAACCGTAACTGATAACGAATAACAAACCAATGAACGAACCTATCAGTAGTCGGCCGGCCTCGGTAAAACGCTTTTCGTAAATTGAGTTGTTATAAAGGCCCAGCAAGCCAAAGGTCAGGATCCAAAAGGGAAGCAGCACTAGGAACACTTCAAGGTAGGTGCTGGCATGCACGGAGTGCGCGATCGGCCGGTGGTCAATGGACACGCGCAATATGTAGGCGCTGGCAAAAGCCGCCACCAGCGCCAAAAAATCGCCCACTACCAGGAAAAAGCTATATATTAGTGAGCTATTACTCTTCATGTCGCTATACTAGATTGTAGCATTTATGAAGCTTTCTACCACTGTTGCGCGACTGGCCGTCCGTCTGTCCTGGGTAGTCCTGGCCATCTTGGCGCTATTGCCCTTCCACGCTTTTTTGACGGTCTGGGCCAGCAGCGGCGTGGGCCACTACACGCTGTTAAGGCTTTGGAAAGAGTTTTTGTTGGTACCGGTTTTTGTGGGTGTGGTCTACCTGTTGGCGATGGACAAAAGGTTGCGACGGAAACTATTCGACTCCTGGATAGTGCGGCTGATCGGGCTTTACGTGGTGCTGGAGCTGCTTGCCGGCGCGATCGCTTTAGCGCGGCATCAGGTTACTGCCAAAGCCCTGGCGTACGGAGTGCTGGTGGACCTGCGCTTCTTGATATTCTTTGTGCTGGTGCTGGTTTTGGCGGCCGCCGCGCCGATGTTGGGCCGAACGTGGCGCGTCGGCCTGGTGTTGCCGGCCACGGTAGTGATTATTTTTGGCCTGCTGCAGTACTTTGTCCTGCCTTACGACTTTTTGCGGCATTTTGGCTACGGCCAAAACACCATTTTCCCCTACGAAACCATTAATCACAATCTCAATCATCTAAGGATTGCCTCCACCCTTCGCGGTGCCAACCCGCTCGGCACCTATTTGATTTTAGTGACCGGCTGCGGGTTGGCCCTATTGCTGCGTTCCAAACCTAAACGGCCGAGTGAATTCGTATGGCTGGCTGCGGCTTTCTTGGCGTTGATTCTGAGCTTTTCGCGCGGCGCCTGGATAGGCGCCGCGCTAACTCTGCTGATAATCGGCTGGCTGCACTTGCCCAACCGCCGTGCCAAGAAGAACGCCGTTATCGCGGGGCTCATAACGGTAATAGTGGCGGGAGTCACGGCTTTTGGGCTGCGTAATAACGTCACGTTTCAGGACACTTTTTTACATACCGACAGCAAATCCACCATAACCCAAAGTTCCAACCAGGGGCACGGCACGGCCGTCAAAAACGCGTCTGATGACATCGTCCATCAGCCTTTGGGCAGAGGTCCGGGTACCGCTGGGCCGGCTTCGGCCTATAACAACCACCCGGCCCGTATTGCGGAAAATTACTTTTTGCAGATAGGGCAGGAGGTTGGCGTTTTGGGTATGGCCTTATTCGTAGCGATAAACGTTTTAGTGGGGATGGAGCTATGGCGCCAACCTCTTTTCGCATGCCTGGACGGACGACACCATCGCTTATCTCTGGTGGGGCCTGGCAGCAATCGCCCTGGGCCCTGCTATACTTGAGCATAAGGTTAATAAAAATGGCCAAAAGCTCAAAAAATCATAAACTCGTCGTCCAGTTTATCGAATACATGATCAGCGGCGGCGTTTATTTTTGGGTGGGCTACGCGGCCTTCGCGCTATTTTACGGTGTGCACACGGACAGCTACGGCTTTGACGGCTTTGGCTGGAGCCTGTGGTGGGCCACCATCACCAGCAACGTCATCGGTTGGACGGCCAACTATATCTTGCAGCGTTTCTGGGTCTTTAATAATAAATCGCTTAAAAAACACGCCACCCAGGTCACTGGCCGTTATATTTTCATCACTCTGGTCGATTTTGGCCTCAACTACCACATCCTCTGGGGTCTAAGGTCGGTGGGCATCACGCCGTACATCGGCCAATTCGTGTCTTCCGGCTTCTTTACGATCTGGAATTATTTCTGGTACCGCTTCTGGGTCTTCCCGGAGCCAATGAAGAAGCACGCTACCAAAATCACGCCGGTCCGGGTGGTGGCTCACCGGGCGCACGGTCACATGGGATATCATAGGGTTCATGGCTGAAGTAAAAACAGAAACCGCCGAACCGGCCGAATCGTCAATCCGACCGACCAAAAAACAAAAGGAGTTACTGACCTTTATCGAAGGATTTATTGCCGAACACGGCTACAGCCCTAGTTATCGGGAAATAATGCAAGGAACCAACCACACCTCGGTTGCCACGGTCAGCCTGCACGTGAACAGCTTGATCAAACGCGGCCATCTGCGAAAACGCGATCGCTCGGCCCGCTCGCTGGAAATCGTCAAACCAAGCGGGCCAGTCACAACTAAAGTAATACCAAAGCAACTAAAAGCCTCTGAGGAAAAGTGGCTGATCGACAAAATCGAATTGTTTTTCAAGAAAGCCGAAGAGACGCCTAAACTGGCCGAACGCGAGCTGGACCAACTTTACGTTCTGATCGGCGCCTTAAAGGTGCTCGGTCTGGACGGCGCCGCCCAAAGTTTCATTGCCAGATTAACCAACCTTAAAAAGAAGCACGACGACAACGAATACGCCGTTTAGTGTATCGCGGCCGCGCCGGGCGCCCCGCCTTCGCTAGCGGTAGGTCGGACTTCGTGAGTGTCGCGCAGAGGCACCTCTTTTAAGAACCAGCTGGCAAAGAAAGCCAAAGATACCACCAGGCCCCCAATCAGAAACACGTCGGCGATTGAACTGGACAAAGCACTTTTAACAGCTGGCGAAATATTCTGGGGATTCAAGTTGGACAACTGACTGGAGCTAATGTGCGTGCCGGTGTGCGCCAGGTTTTGGGCCAGGCGGTTATTCAATACGCTGCCCATGATGGCTACGCCAACGGTGGCACCGATGCTCCTAAATAACTGTACCGAAGCCGTAACCACGCCAATACGCGAGTGGTCAAAAGCATTCTGGACGATCAGGTTAAAGATTGGCATGCCGATACCCAGGCCGGCGCCCACTAGAATCATGCGTTCGGTCAGCTGGGCGCCGGTAGTGGTAGTGCCGACCGCACTCAGCCACAGCAAGCCTCCGGTAACCGCTGCCATACCAGCTACCGCCAGTTTTTTGTAGCGGCCGGTCCGCGAAACCACCTGGCCCGCCACGATGCTGACCACCACCAGGCTCAGCACCATCGGGGTTAAGATCACGCCGGAATTGGTGGCGGTACGGCCCAGAACGTCCTGCGCGAACAGCGGGATGTACAAGATAGCACCGAACATCGCGATACCGATCAGAAAGACGATCAGCATCGACACGCTAAAGATAGAACTTTTGAACAGATCAAGTGGCAGGATGGCGTCGTGCGGACGGCGGTGTTCCACCAGCCCGAACCAGAGTAACAACACGGCTGACAACACGAACGTGCCTACGACTTCCAAAGACCCCCAGGCATACTGGTTACCGCCCCATACGAATCCCAGCAGCAGACTGGACAAGCCCCCGGCCAGTAAAAAAGCTCCCAGATAATCGATTGCCTTGCGGCCCTTGGCTTCGATATGCGGCATGAAGGTGCTAATCATAAAGAACGCCAGAACGCCCACCGGGACGTTGATGTAGAAATTCCAGCGCCAGCTGGCGTGGTCGGTCAGGTAGCCACCCAACAGTGGCCCAATGACGCTGGCCAGCCCAAACACGGCACCAATAATCCCTTGCCACCGGCCGCGTTCTTTAGGGGTAAACAGGTCGCCAATGACCGCGAAGGCGTTACTCATCAACATACCGGCGCCCACCCCCTGCAGCGCTCTAAAACCGATTAGTTCGGCCATATTTTGCGACAGACCGCTCAGCGCCGAACCCAGCACGAACACAAAAATCGACAGCAAGAATAACTTCTTACGGCCATAAATATCAGATAATTTGCCGGAAATCGGCACGGCGATAGTGGAGGTCAAAAGATAGGCCGTGACTACCCAGCTCAAATCCTTCAAACCGTGCAGCTCGGAAACGATTCGCGGCAGGGCAGTGGCTACTATAGTCTGGTCCAACGCGGCCAGTAACATGCCGCTCATCACGGCCAGCATAATGGTTATTTTTTGGCGAATCGGCAGGTGTATCATGTAAATCCTAACTTTAACTTTTGATATTAGCGAACATTTTCTGGCAAAGTTGATTGAATCGCTCAAGTTCCTGGGTTTCTAGCGAATCCAGCGCCGAGCGGATGCCGGCGTACTTTAATTTAGTCCATTGGCGGATCAGCCGTTTGCCTTTGGTGGTGATACCCAGACGAATAATCCGGCGGTCGCGGGGGTCGTTGTGGCGCTGTACCAGGTCTTTTTCTACCAGAGGGTCCAGCAGCTGCGTAACCGCGCTTTTAGTAATACCCAGATTATCGGCGATGTCTTTGGGACTGACTTCACGATGGTAGAAAATCATGTAGAGCATGCCCATTTGGGCGGGCGACAATCCATGGTTCTGCAGGCCCGAATGCATTGACGGTCGCTGGCATCTGGCCAGGTTTTCAACAATCTCTTGTATAAGTTCAGCTTTGCCCATAAAAAATAGTTTAGCTAATTAAATGTTAACTAACTAAACTATTTATGTCAAGCTTATTTGGTCAAAAAGTAGACGATGGCGGCCACGATTATGATGACCACCACGACGATCAACCATTTGGTCATGGGGTTTTTGCCGGCGGGTTTAGGAGGGGTTGGCGTGGGTCCGGCCGCAGGTGGTGGTCCGGCTGGTCCGGGAGCGGGGGCCGGAGGTGGAGTAGGCGCCGGCGGCGTTTGGGTTGGCGGCGGAGCTGTTTGTGGTTGCATGTAGTTTTTCCTTATCCTTATTTATAAAACTATTGTATCACTTATCTAATATGGTGCACGACGTCCGCCAGGTGGGCGTAATTGTGCCAACAAAATCCTGCGTCAAACGCCAATAATCCTAAGAAGATGACTTTTTCGACCAGTTTACCGGTGGTGACCCTTAATCGTCTAAGCGGTGGCATGCCGAACTTAATCGGTATCGGTAATAACCAGGGCACACCTTCCTTGGTAAAGGTATCCATGACCAGGTGCGATACCATGCCGATCATGAAAGCCCACCAGGCCACGTGCGCGTCCAACTTAGGGATCAACAGATTAAGCACGTGGAGCAACCAATGCATTCCCCAGCCGAACAACGCCAAGCCCAATAAGGAATGCGTAATAAAACGGTGTCCGCCCAAGAGCTTGTCAAACACCTTTCCGAATAGCTTGCCGATTGGCAGGTTACGCCAAAAAGGCGCGGTGGGTTGGTCAATGTCCGGCGCGATGCCGCCCAGCTGATTAGCCAGGACGGCGATCAGCGCGGTTGCAAGCGTCACGGTGCGTACGCTTTGTATCGAAACTACCAGACCAAAAGCGGTGATGGCGGCTAGGTCGTGGGTCCGGGCGGTCATATCAGGCGAAGCGGATGATCATTAAGCCACCGACAACCAAACAGTAAATGGCAAAAGGCGTAAGAGTCCTGGTCTGGAAATAACGGGTTAGGAAACGGACCGAAAAGTAGGCCGCCAAGCCGGCCACTATACTGCCAACTATGATCTGTCCGCGGATGCCGTTGCCGTTAGGACCCAAAAAGTCGTGGAGTTTATAAATGCCTGCGGCCAGGATGATGGGCGTGGCCAACAGGAACGAGAAATTGGCGGCGTCCTCATGGCTAAGCCCGCGGACCAGGCCGGCCACCATGGTTATGCCGGAGCGGCTGATACCGGCCAGCAGCGCCAGAACCTGGGCCACGCCGATAATACCGGATTCGCCATAGCTCAGATTAGACAGTTGCCGCCTGGCTTGGTGATGTTCGGCCTGTTTACGGAACCTCTCGCCGGCCAGTAGTATCAGGCCGTTGACGGTCAAAAAGATCGCCGCCGCCAATGGTTTGGCGAATTGCGTTCGCAGCTTATGCTCAAAGATCAGTCCGACCAGCCCGGCCGGGATGGTGGCCACGACCAACAACCAGGCCAAGCGTTCGGTGGACGTTTCGACCTGACGCCGATTAATCGAACTGAAGAGGCCCTTGATAATCCTTACCCAGGTGCCGCGATAAAAAATTAATAGAGCAATGGCGGTGGCGCAATGCAGGCCCACCAGGAAGGCCAGATAGTCGGATTCGCTGGCAGCCTCGCTGTTGACGATGTTGTGCCAGCCTAGTAGCGCGGGCAGTAAGACCGAATGGCCCAGGCTGGAAATAGGAAACAGTTCGGTCACGCCCTGCAAAAGGCCCAGGACGATCGCCTGGAAAAACGTAATCATTTACCCGGGCATTATAGCAACTTATTCAGGCGGAGGGGTGAATGTCTTGGGTGGCGGCCGGCGTATGGTCGATTATTACAGCCGGCTCGTCACCGACTACCCAGGCATCGTGACCGGGTGGAATGACGGAAATATCGCCGGGCCCGAACTCGTACTCGCTATGGTCCAGCATTCTTATCCTGAACTTGCCAGAAACGTGTACGAAGATATGTAGGATGTTACAGAGTTTGTCTTCAACTTCCGGTGCCACGTCCTGGCTCCATATCCAGCCCGGCTGGAAAGTGATGCGTTTGTGGGTGACGCCGCCCAGCTTAACGATCGCGACGTTACTGCGACCGGCGGGGAACTGTTCGTCGGGTTGGTCAAAATCTCTTTTTTCTACTGGAATGCCCATCTGATTCCAGCATACTCCTAATCAGGCTTAGCCAAAAATCCCAGGAAGAGGTTGCGACAGGTATAATATCATTGTAAACTGTTCGCGTTATTCCGGGGTAGCTCAGCGGTAGAGCGAGGGACTGTTAATCCCCAGGTCGGAGGTTCGAATCCTCTCCCCGGAGCCATGAGCTCGGATGATGAGTCTTGTACTCATCGGCCGAGCTCATTGTTTTGGGAATGGGTTAGCACTCCGACTCGACAGCTTTAGCTGGCGATAGTCGGAGGTTCGGCGTAGCGAGAATAAGCACAGAAGTGCACTTCGAGCATATTCGAGCGGAGAAGGCCAAAGGCCGCTATCCTCTCCCCGGAGCCAAATAGATTATTTAGCCTTGGATTGTTTATCAAGCACCCATTGAACCGACTTACTGACAGGTTTATCCGTGCGATGAAAGCAACCGATCCAGCAACAAGGACGACGTTTTCCTTCTTTAAGTTCAGAGACTACTCGCTTAACGTGATCGTCCCTGGTTTTTTGCTGTTTGACGGTGATTGTCCAGCAGATCCACTCGTTGCGTGCCAAGGGCGTAAGACTTTCCCAGGCCGTTAGCGCCGCCGGGGCTGCCCCAAGCGCACTCTTTAGGTCCAGTGGCAGCCGGTGAACTGTACCACCGGTTATTACTTTGGTCATGACCCCATCTTATAACAGCCGCCATTTTGCCATCAAGAAATGGCATTATAACCACAGCCACAGTCTTGCCCCGTTGGTTAGCCGGCAAAAAGTCGCGCGTAGGAAATACCACAGACTACTCCGTCACTTACTAATATGCTTATGCATGCAAAATGGGCAAAGTGAGCATATACTTATGTTTTTGCCAGCCGGCAAGTAACAAGGTGGGCTAAAGTTCGCGTCTATGGATTTATTTTTACGGGGGCGGCATTTCAAACCCTTTACCACCATTATCGTCATCAGTCTTCTACTCATTTGCCTGGTTGCTCCATTGGTAGAAGCGCGCGGGGTCTATGCTCTCGAGCGACTGGAGTCGTCCAGCGCGGAGCAGGATAGCGGCAACTCTTACGACGGCCCGAATCTGGTAACGGACGGCATGTCGATGATCGCGAGCGATGCCGGTAAGGTAGCCGACGCCGCGGGAGTAAAGCTACTTGGCGCCGGTGTTTCAATTATAAAAGGCATCGCGGTTTTTGATAGGTTTGTTGGCCGCGGTGCAACCGTAACGGCTACCTTCGTGACCAACGGGACGACTAAATCAATGGCCTTTGCCGGCAAAGCTGCCGGCAGCGTTTACGCCGCGGCGACGTATCCAGTTAGCCACGTCCACAATTTAACGCATCTGAGTTCCATAATCAGGCCGACCGACCCTACGCCCGCGCCTACTATCACTCAACTCCGTGCCCAACAGGCGGCGATTATCCAGAAAGGGACCAAGGACTTAAGCGTTGTCGCGGCGAGTACTGGATCGGGCGGCGCCTGCGACGGAGGCATGGGGAATGGCGGCTATCCCATGAAGTGGTGCAACGCCCCAATGGACTCTCTAAGGACCGTGGCCTACAGCGGCGACGCCATCAATCGGGAATGCACCTCGTACGCGTATTGGTACTTTACGAGCGTTGAAGGTCACTCGGGTTTCCGCGTCACGGGTGACGCCAGGTACTGGGTCCAAACGTCCAATTATCCCACGCACGCCACGCCAGCGGTAGGAGCCATAGGGGTCGAAACCGCTGGAGCTTTTGGTCACGTGGTAATCGTCCAGGCTCTGCCGGGTCAAACATACGACGGCCACGTCACGCCTGCGGGCTACGCGTTGGTAAGCGAAATGAACTATGACTGGAGCGGGCACTTCCGTTACTCTTACAGCCCACTGACCAAGTTCGCGGCGTATATTTATCGCTAGTCGTGGGCCGGCAGTAATCGGGCTTGGTATCATTGATTCATGGCAGCGGATCCGCGCTTAACAGAAACCACGCCAATTTATAACGACGACCCAACGGCACGCTGTGCCGGCAGCAGGCTATTGGACGATTGTCCGACCGCCCAGAAACTCGGCGAGCTGTCGATCCCGGTTGATCCGGAAATGCCTTATAGGGCGACTCACGATATGGTCCATTTCCGACGCATCGGCCAGGCGCTGGGTTGCCAAGCCTGTGGCAGAACCTGCGTCTTGGCGGTCGAGATGGACGGCCGGTTCCCAACCGGCCGCCGCCGCCTGAGTTTCATTGAGCTGGCGGCAGCCGCAGACGAAAATACTACGGCTCCCGATCCCAGGCATGTTAATATGAACCTACGTTAATAAACTGGTTGCTGGAAGTCGGTGAGATCCCGACACTGTGCCGCAACGGTGATTCGCCCTGAGCGATAAGTCCGATACAGCGTATGTAACATAGCTCCCGAGCAGGAGAGACACTTGACTTGTTAAGTAATTTTACCCCTGCCGCGAGCGGGGGATTTTAAATTTGTCAGAAACCGTAACCGCCGCGGAAAAAAAGTTGTCCAGTTTCGACGTCTTAGCCAGCGTGAACCTGATGCGTCATGACCTGGACAATTATGGCCAGGTCTTGCCGGAAACGCTGGAGCGGGTCTATGACGAGGAGTTAACCTACATAGCCGAGGGCATAAATCAGCCTTTGATGACCGAGTTCAGGCTAGGGCGGGTTGGTGACGAGTTGGCTTATTTCCATAATGGCCAATGGCGCCCCTACCTGGGGTCACTTGTGACTGCAGTCGAAGTCTATCGTCTGGAATCCCTGGAGGACCCTCGCAAAAAATTCATGTACGACCGGGCGGTTGACGATCTGCGGATCGGTTATCAGCTGGCCGATCTTAATCCCGGAGAGAAGTTACGCTGGAAATCGGCCTTTCCGGACCATGAGCTAGTTAGGTACGGCGATGATTTCATCGGTGAGTTGGGCTTCCAGGCCGAACGGCGGATGGGATTCCTGTACGAAGCCGAAACCGACAACGAAGGCTACCTGCTGCTAAGGACCTATTCGGTAGACAACAGTGACGACGAGGCCTTCGCGGCGGCCCTGGAGTCGGACGACATGCTAGAAGGATACGATACCGCGTTGGGCCAGAAATACGGCGGCAGCTTCGCGGCGGGCCGACGGCCGGGCAGTGAGTTGCGCGAAGAAAACGCCTGGGACACGGTAAGGTCCCACAAGGACCTGATCGAAGACTATTTTATGAAGGAACTTGAACGACTAGCATTGTCCGGCTTGCCGCGGGCGGAGCTGGAAAAAGCCAAGAAACGGCTGACCTACGGCGTCTGGGCCGCTCTTAGAAAACGCCTGGAAGAAGGCGTCCTGATAGGAACGGACTTTACGGAACCGCATGGCGGCTACGATTCCGTAGGCGGCGAAGTGCAGAGGGCTTACCACGAAGCTTCGGTCCGTGGGGAAGTGCTATTTGGCTGCGGCGGATCAATGACCGGCGAAGCGGCCTTACTTAACGCCGCGGCTAAGGACGTGTTTGACGACATATTCGGCAGTAAATACCAAAAGATGAGCTGTCATTTCTGTGGTGCGACGCAGTATGGCGACCCATGCGCGTCCAGCCAGTATTGTCCCGATTGCACCGCCCGCGTACGCGACGGCAGGGTAGTGTCCAAGGGCAAAGCCCGTCGGCCCCCTAAAGGTGTGCTGGATATTTTCATGGAAGAGTTCGGGAGATGGAATCAGCAGTACCAGCTGGAGCAGGAGCGGAAAAAGGCCGCGGCTCGCCTAAGGATCGAGGACGCCACTAAAATACTTGACTAGTCAAGTATTTTAGGCCTTGGCTTTTTTGAGACTGGTCAGGCTTTCTACCACCGTCTGACCCAACTTCTTGCGCCGGATCTTACGCTGCTCTATCCCGTGCTGCCGTTTTAAGTAACGGATGTGAGCTTCGCGGACGCGTTTAAAGCTGCTTTTGCTAAAGCCTGATTTGCGCACGAAGGCGCCGATTTTTTCGCTGCCGATGAAGTGTGGCAGAATGACGTAGCTGGCGCCGCGCTCGTAGAGCGCGGCGGCCTGCTT
>CAZWRI010000124.1:0-1841 GCA_964636115.1 uncultured Candidatus Saccharibacteria bacterium
AGGCGCAAAACGCATCTCTTCCAGGTAGAAATCATAACTTTTGGCCGCCGCCAGCCGTTCGCCGCCAACCTCGTGCCGGAGATCTGGCATGTGCCCGGACAACTTCAACAGCTCCAAGCTGAACCAGAAGGTAGTTATTTCCGGACGCATTTGTAAATCGTCCAAGCATTGGAGCGTGTGCTTAAGCAGTTCAAAGTAATCCGGTTCCGGCTGGTCTTCGGTAGCTTTATCGACCAATCTAAGGGCGTTAAATCCGGCCTGGACGCGCCCGGCGTCCTGGGTTATGCCCCCATAGTGCGTGGCCGGGCGCGCCGACATTAAAGTCTGGATTTCTCCCTTGCCTTTAAGGATCGTTAGTTCGTTGACGCTAAAAAGTTCAATACCCGCCGCCAGTTTGCTTTTGGGCTTGCGCACCGCCTTGGCCATGGTGCGCAGTTTGCCGTGGTCGGGCGTTATGAAAGTCACTATCCGGTCAGCTTCGCCGAAGTTAGTGCGAGCCAGTACGATCCCTAGACTGTTATAACGCTGCATTGACGGTTTGACTCAACTCCGCCAGAGAAGTCAGCGATTTACGGCGGTAGGCCGTGACGTTAAGCTCGTTAAGACAATCCACGGAAGGCGATAAGTCCTCCGGAGCCAGGTCGCTAAAGATCACTACCGGCAGCTTTTGCCAGTCTGGATAGCTGCGCAGTTCGTAAAGGAATTCAATGCCGTTATGACTGGCCAACAACAGATCCAGTACGATGACGTCCGGACGACTGCCGTCAGCGCCGTAAATAGCGGATTGGGGCTCCACGTACCATTCCACGCGGTGGCCATGGCGCTTGAGCGCCATGGCCACGTTACCGGCCACCAAGGCGTCCGGTTCCAGCAGCAACACCCGACTCATACGAAATTGAGCTGTTTAGATAACGGAACGGCCGTGGCCAGACCTCCCAGACCTTGATGCGCCGCCGATCGCAACGGCTGCCACATGGCGCTACACAGCATGTCGGCTATTAGGACGCCGCTGGCCGAGCCCGGCGGCACGGCGGGCAAAGGTTGGCGGGCTTTGCCAATCAGGCCGCGAGCGGCCCGCAAGGTCCGGTCGCTAAGGCCCTGCACGTCACTGAAAGCACCGGCGCTGATGTTGCTATCGGCCAGACGATGGGCGGCCAGGACCAGCCGGTAATTCTTCTGGCGGCTTTGGGCGGCCTGGGCACGAATCAGACTGGCGCTTAGGCATTGCAGCGCTGCTACCAGGCTGGTGCGGTGTGCTAACACCGGGGTTAAGCGCCCTTGGACGTTGATTTCCAACTTGGTCGAATACTGCTTGGCGTAGGCATTAAGCTGGTGGGCTACTTCTTGCAACAGGACACTCACGGCCACCGGCTCCAGCGGCAGGTTTTCAAAGTCGGAGCTGCGTAACACCAGCCGGTAGGCGTCAATCAGTTGCAGTCCGTCATTAGCGCTCAGTTCCATGGATTGCAAGCGGTCACGCGCGGCCTGAGACAGGCCGCGCGCCCGGCCCACCAGCTCCAGATTGCCTTTGATCTGGAGTAACGGCAACGCCAAATCATCACTAAGCGCGCTCAATAAAGCCCGTTGGGCGGTAAGCTCCTCAGCGTCCCTGGCCGATATGTGTTTCCTCACGTACCCCCTTGATATAGACCAGTATAGCACCGGCTGCGGCGCCAAAATGGCCTGATTTTCACCACATCCTACGGCGAAAAGGTCAGGCTTTTCAGAACGAGATTGTCAAAATCGCCCAGGAAATCATTGGACTCGGTATACAGCTGCAGCGTCTGGTTGCGCACTGGAATCACTAACATCTGACCGGTTTGGGGATGCCCCGCGGAATC
>CAZWRI010000125.1:0-2224 GCA_964636115.1 uncultured Candidatus Saccharibacteria bacterium
CCATCTTGTTGTTTATTATACCCCTGTTATATGTTGTTGTACATACGGGGTCCGGGCGTGCGGAGACCGCCTGAAGCCGGTGTTGTAAAGCAGACTGTCCCTGTCTGACGGCAGGCAGGCTTGGGTGCGAGGAGCTTGTTTGCCTGTTTGGCAAACTAATCTCCGAGTCAAGGGCTGGCTTTACAACTATAGGCATCAAGTGGGCGGAGCGCCCGGCGGTTGGCGCCACCTTACCGCTTGAGGTGGCAAAATTTAGGCACTTTGTAAAAAGTGCTCCCTATTTCCGAAGAACGGAGGACCGCTGCTTGAAAAAGAATAAAATATCTGCTATAATACGCAAAATGCCGAGCTGAGGCTTGGCATGATTTTTGCTAAGCAGTGGATCCGTGCCCAACCGTTTTACCACCCCCGAAAGGAGTGTTTGGATGGACCCGATCAAGCTGGAATTCACCCTGCCGTTTGCCCACGGGAAGGTCACGTTCGGAATGAACCTGACCCTGCCCGACGGCGCCCGTGAGCCCGAGGAGACGGCCGACTGCATCTTCCGCGGCGCCCTGGCGCAGGTGAACAAGGAGGCCGCGGAGCGGATCGCCTGGTTCGTCAGGGAGCTGGATCTGCCGAGCGGCGACACGCGCGTGGAGAAGGCGTACTCGCTTTCCGTGGCGTCCGACGCCACGGTGGAGTTCACCCTGGGGTTGGAGCTCAACAAGGAGCTCGACCCCGAGGTGGCGATCGGCGTGTTGGCCTCCCAGCTGGTGCCCGACTGCCTGGAGCACGCCGCGCGCGACATGATCAACGCGATCACGGCGCCGGCGCTGGATGCCAGCGGCTACGCCGAACAGCTGGTGGAGAAGCGCCGCCGGGATCTGATGGGCATGCTGGGCGAGGCCCTGGGCGGCCGCCGGGACCCGAGCGACATGGACCTGGCGTTCGCCGGCTCCGGCCGCATGCACTAGCGGTTCCGGGCTGGGTGGCGCGCAACGCGCCACCCAGCCCCTTTTTGTTTCCACTGCTTAGTTTTTTATGAACCGAACTTTTTTATAAAGCGCACAAGTTATTTGATTCTGGCGTTGGGCACCAGGCGGTCGGTCCGTAACTGACCGATTTTAGCCGGTCCGTGGTGGCGCAGATCCATCTTGCAGGCCAGGCAGAAGTCATATTGGCTTTGGGCGTGAGTGTCCTTTGGGTGCTCAGGCCGGAAAAATTCCTTAAGCGCCCTTTTGGTAACCGCTACCATGCCCTTTTGCCGCAGCCGGTGGGATTCCGGTATCAGCGTCAGCTCCTGATGCATATGCATGATGCAGCTGGGGTCCGTGCAGTGGTGGCGGCTTTCCGGGTCGGCCTGGCTGGCACCCCCGTTTACGAAACCGAAGGCGTGACTGACTTCGTGCGCGGTGGTTGATTGCAACGATAACGCCGAAGGAGCCGTAGTGGGATCAACGAATCCCCATCCCCTGCCCACGCCGGCCACGCCCAATCTGGTATTGTGGCTGCTGGCAACCAGGGGCATTACCATCATGTGCAGCTCCACCAAATGGTTCAGCTTGGCAAAATTGGCCCGGCGCGGGTCGACCCGGCCGTCCTGGTTAGTGGCGGTTCGGACAATGAGTTCGGTAGACAAGGCGGTTTCGCCCATGTAGGCGGCGACGATCTCGATGCCGGTGCGGACGGCTTCGCGGTCGGTCGTGCTTAATGGCTCCAGGCTATAGATGTTGGCTTTGAACATACAGCTGTTATTTAGATGGTGATTCTGGGGAGCGTTTCGGCGGCGGCGATCATTTCCTGGTTAGTAAAGGTGCGGCGTTTAAGCTCCTGCCATCGGCCTTCGGTTTCGCCGCGGTAAGGGTTGACCGAACGCATCCAGCGTAAGTATTCGGACGGTTCGCCGGTTTTGGGGTCCAATCTGGTCTGATGGATGACCTGGCAGTTGTGGATCTTGTTGGCCCGGTCGGCTTTAAGGCGGTCCCAATCTTCGTTGAGCATGTAGCCTACCACCAGCCATTGGGCCCACATCCATTCGCCGTGGGTGCTGGCGATGACGGAGTCTATGCCTTTTTGGTCGTGATCACGGTGGAGGGTGTTGAAAAAGCCCCGGACCTGGGTATCGGCTACGCCCACGATGGAATTGCCGCCGGGTGGCGTCCAGTGCAGCGGGTCTTTCTGCATCCACTGGTAGTTGCGGGGATAGGTCTGCTCGTGCTCGGCGTCTCCGGTGAGGTTTTCC
>CAZWRI010000126.1:0-4056 GCA_964636115.1 uncultured Candidatus Saccharibacteria bacterium
CGAGCCGCCGATATTGGCGACATTGGCGCGGACCGTGGAAGCTTCGATCGAATTGTTTATCTGCCTGGTGTTGATCGGCATGTTGGCGGCCGATGGCATTAGCGTGTTGCGAAACGTATATACTATTAATCGAGGATACGAAGATATCGCCGAGCGCTTAAACGCGCTCGGCGCCCACATAGAAGTCATCAATGAAGTATAAGAAATCAAAATCGGCCTTGACGCCGGTAGCCAAAGCCGCCAAAACCAAAACCAAGCGCCGCAAAAAACCCGAGCTGGCAGGCAGCCGCGTAAGGATCAGTTTTCGTCGCCACCTCTTACCGCCTCTAGGGGGACTGCTGGTAGCTATCCTGATATTTGGGTTCTTTAATTCTCAGCTTTTATCTGCCCGGATCGCTTATTACTTGGATTCGCGCCAACCGGTAGCCCAGCTGGACAGCCAGACGATCGCTTCGCCGGTTCCTAAGGACGCGTCTCGGATAATCATCAACAGCATCAACGTCAAAGCCCCAATCATATTTGAAAGTCAAAACAACGAAGGCGTGTTTTTGCAGGATCTGCAGAACGGCGTGGTGCACTATCCTGACACGGCGATTCCCGGACAAGAGGGCAACGTGGCGATTTTTGGCCACTCCAGCGGCCAGTGGTGGGCGCCGGGTAACTACAAGTTCGTCTTTACTTTGTTGGACAAGGTCAAGATTGGTGACAAAATCTTCATTGACTATCATGGCACCCGCTACATTTACCGGGTGTATGATTCCTTCGTAGTGGCGCCCACGAACCTTTCGGTACTAAACCAGAGTAGCAATCACATGCTAACGCTGATAACCTGCACGCCGGTCGGAACCAGCGCCAAACGCTTGATAATCCGGGCTCAGCAATACGTGCCCAAAGTGTCCAATGATTTGACGTCCACTAAGTCGGCTACTTTACCCTCGGGCGTAGGCACTGGCACTACGCTGCCCGGTAACGACTCGTCGTTCTGGCATAATCTACGCGAATTGTTTTAGGCTTAAGCGGTTTCGACCACGTAACGCCGGCTGGCGTTGTTTTCCCAGATGCTGTTGACGTTGCGGTACTTGCGCAAGATCACCACTTCCACGAAAGCCTTCAAGAAAACTCCTAAGCTGACCCAGCGGAGTATGTAAATCTGGGGAAAAGCACTTAAGACGTCCCAGCGGTGGCTACGGCTGGCCGCCATCAGCGTCAGGGCGAACGTCACTAGGACGTCGACCACGAAGGCGCTGGCAATAACCACTGACGGACCACGGGTGATGGCAAGGTAAGGGATCCACACCAAATAGCTGGCAAAGAACAGCAGGTTCTGGACTATCTGATAAGAAAGGTAGAAGTCGATACGGGTGACGCGGCGGCCTATGCCATGGCGTAACATGCTTTGCAGGCCGCCGCGGTTCCAGCGGGTAATCTGCTTGGTGTAATCGGCTAAGTTCTTCGGATCCTGAGTATAGGCCACGGCACCCGGTATGAACTGCACGGTACCCAGTTTAAGGCGGTGCAGTTGTAGGGTGACGTCGAAGTCCTCGGTCAAGGACTTGTTATCAAAATTAACCTGGGCAAAGACGTCCGACCGGAAACAAGAAGTGGGCCCCGGGATAACCGGAACCACGTGTAGCATGGCTTGCAGGCGGCGGTGGATTTCCATGCCGATGGTGTATTCATATACGCGGTATTCACTGATCCGTTTACCCGGTAAGCTGCGGATATAGCCCGTGGCAGCGGCGTGCTTAACCCTTAATTCACGACGGAAAACGTAGAAATAGTCCGGCGCAAACGCGCCATCGGCGTCGGCAATGTGGATCCAGCGGTAGCGGTTGACCAAGTTAAAACGCTTGGAAGCCTTGCTAAGGGCCAATCCCTTGCCGCTGCGTTGGACTTTAACCACGTTTTCAATCGGGATGATACTACGGGCGATCTCGCTGGTGGCATCAGCAGAGTTGTCGTCTACCACGTAGATATGGTCACGGCTCATGCCGGCGGCGATGGCCGAACGGATGGTTTTGGCCAGCACTAATTCTTCGTTGTGGGCCGCAATCAGCAAGCAGAGCATGCTTTTTGCTCCTTGGGCCGGGCGTGGGCGGTTTTCGCTGCCCGGTTGGCCGATGTACATCCGTCTTTCCAGAGGTGGGACTTCGGAGCGCCTGATGCGTCGCTTCACGACTCGTTTAGTTACCAGAGCAGGATCAGCCATCTTATTTATCCTTGCCCTCTTGTGCTATGGCATCCAACACCTGGCCGACGGTAGCGCTACGCAAATTACTTTGCTCCACAAGCTGTATCTGCTTGGCGAATACCTCTGGCTTCACGGCGTATTCATCGCCACTGTTGTCTATCTGATGGTAAGTTAGTACCAACCAACCATTGTTCTTGTGGGCGTTGCTCAGTAGTTTTTTAATGTCGTCCAAAGTAGTGGATTGGCGCACGGTATAAGAGGTGATGTTCATCGGGTCGAAGGTTTTTTTGACGTTTATGGATTCCAAGGGGTAGGCGCTGGGATCGCCTTCGGCGTTCTTTTGCGAGCGATAGTATTTTGAAATCATCTGCAAGGTGTGGGCATTGTAAGCCCCGTAAGGTGACGTAAAGTCCTTGATCGGCCCAAAATCACTGGTCAGAATGGCTTTGGAGGTGCCAAGCTCGTAGTCCAGCTCCTGATCGGTCAGAGTGGTCAGGTCGGGGTGGGTAACGGTGTGCGAAGCGATCTGGTGACCAGCCTTTTCCATGGATTGCAACTGGGCGACCGACATGTAGGAAGGGTTTTTAAAGGTATCGGTGATGATGTATTGGGTGGTATGGATTCCATCCTGCTGCAAAAGAGGCAAGGCGTTGGTATAAACGGTTTCCCAGCCATCGTCAAAAGTAACGCTTACCATGGGCTCGGAAAATGGTTGCAGAGGTTTGGCGGTAGAATCAACTGCCCGAGCGTGGAAGGCTGGGATGGCAATGACTTTACGGTGATCATGAGAAGACACTATACCTACGGCCCAAGTAGCCGTCAGCAGGCTGGGAGTCAGCACCACCGCCAAAACAAAAACCGATACCAAGGCCCGGGAGATCTTGTTGCGCAGTTGATGCTTCTTCTTGATCATATCCACTCCTTGGTATCGGCGATTTGTTAAGGTTGCAACCTTTAGCGGTTGGCGTAGGCGTACAGGGCGCCCCACGTCAACAGGCCAGCGGCAATAGCAATGGCCAAAGAAACCATTACATTACCACCGGTGTTGGGCAGAACGACCGCACCGGCAGCCACGCTAGAAGTTGTAGCACCTAAAACTTTGGTTGTACCACTGTTCATAGAACAAAAGCTCCCAAACTTAACTAGTAAAAACTAAGCGAATTATACTCATTATTCGTAATAATGTCAAGCCTAAAAATATAAAATTGCGTAAAGCACAAACACAATGTTTAAGATATTTACGCTTGTGCTTATTTATGTCAAAGTAGTTGACAAACAGACATCTTTAAGATATTATAAAAATAATCGTTTTGTTAAAGGGTGGCCTAGAAGGAAGGTTATATACTATGTTAAAGAAGCTATTCGGTCTTTTATCGGCTGTCGCGTTCGTAGCTTTATCAGTCTTCATAGCCGCCACGATCAGTGCCGGCGCCGCAGGCACCAACTTAATTACGAACCCGTCCGTGGAAGACTCCAGCGCTGGCGCGCCGGTTGCCTGGACTACTGCTAAGACCGGCAGTAACACCACCAGCTTCAATTATTTGAACAGTGGCCACAGTGGTAGCCATAGCTTGCAGGTAAACATGACCAAGCGTTCGGGCGGCCAGGCCGAGTGGGTGTTCAATAACGTACAAGTCACGCCTAACACCAAATATACCTTTACGGACTGGTACCAGAGTAATAAGACGAGTCATTTGGCAGTAATTGTCACCCATAGCAACGGCAAGACTTCTACGCTTACTAGTAACAGTCAGTCGGCAAGCGCCGCCTGGAAGCAAGCTTCTATTAGCTTTACCACTCCCAGCAACGCCGTCAGTGTCACGATTCATCACTATATAAATAGCGTCGGCCAACTAACGACTGAC
>CAZWRI010000127.1:0-2386 GCA_964636115.1 uncultured Candidatus Saccharibacteria bacterium
ATATTTCAAACCGTACCTCCCATTTATTTTATTCCTGATGCCACTATAGTACGCTTTGGGCGATTCGCCAAGCACGGGTCCCACCCCGGCTATCGTCAACTCTTGTTATAATAAAAGGCATGGATACCAAGACTACTAAGGCCACGGTGACCATTTACGGCGCCGGTTGGTGCGCCTTCTGCCACATGGCCAAACACTATCTGGACGGCAAAAAGGTGGCTTACAAGGACATTGACGTCGAGCGCGAACCCGGGGCTGCCGAAGAACTGGTGCGTAAGACCGGCCAGGCCGGCATACCGGTCATAGAGATCGGCCAAGAGACCATCATAGGCTTTGACCGCCCCAAGATCGACCTGGCTCTAGCCCACTATAAGCTTGCGTAAACATTAGCTATATAGTGTTGCTTATGCTTGCATCAACACTACATCTGGTGTTATATTATGTATATTATGTCAGCCGCCGAAAGGTTCAACCAGCAACCGGCCGATAACCTTACCACTCTGGAGCAGCGCCAAGCGGTCTCGGTAGAACAGCTGCTGCTCGGTCAGGCTTACGATCCGGCGACCCAACCGGTGGAAAACGGCGCTCTCAACGTCATCGCCAACTCCATTCGTAGTTATGGCGTGGGCACGGATCCGCACACCAAGATCCATGCTTTTGGCATGAGCAATCTGGCGGTCCAAATGGCCAATGCCGGTATCACCACGGAGCAGTTGCAGGTGGCAGAAAAACCGCTTATAGAAGCCATGAAAGCCTGCTTTGACTACGGCGATAGCTATACCTTTACCAAGCTGTTGGACGTCTTAAAGGCCCAGGCGCCCGACGTGGACCACCATCGGACTCCCAGCTTAAAGGCTTTATGGGCTATTTTTGAAGCTTCCGGCGGCGTGGACCTGGAACAGGAAATCGACCAGGCCGGCAAGATCGGTAACCGCACTCGCCGGTTGGCCGGAGCCATGATTCGCTTTGCCATCCTCAAACAAAGAAACTCGGCATTTGAAATTCCGCGGCCTTAAGTCGCCAAAAGTTGCTACAATAAAGTCCCATGGCTTTTGAGGACTACAAAACCAAAGACGCGGTGGTGGTCGTTTACACCGGCGAGGGCAAAGGCAAGACCAGTGCCAGCGTGGGGCTTTTGGCCCGGGCGCTGGGCAACGGTTGGTCCGCGGCCTACATCCAGTTCATCAAGACCTGGAACGTGGGCGAGCACGATTTTATCCATAAGATTCAGCCGCTTTTTGGTAAAAAGCTGCTGTTTTACAAAGGTGGCAAGGGTTTTTATAACGCCGGCGACCTGTCCGCCAAGAACGTCTCGGAAGCCGAACACAAAAAGGCCGCCCAAGACACCTACGACAAAGCCTATCAGGCGGCAACCAGCGGCAAGTATCAAATAGTCATCTGTGACGAGATCAACAACGCCGTCCACCACAAACTCATCCCCAAATCAGCCATTAAAAAACTTATTAAAGACCGGTCACCAAAGACCAGCTTGTGTCTGACGGGCCGTAATTTCCCAGAGGAATATCTGTCCCTGGCCGACATCGCCACCAACATGACCAAGATCCGCCACCATTTTGACGACAAATACCTGGCCAACAAGGGTATCGATTTTTAATTTGCGGCTTACCAAGCCGGAGTCCACTTGCTAGAATGTTAATAACTTAACAGGGGGATCCAATGAATCCGCAGCCAACAAGCCGCAAAAAATACGTCTGGTTAGCAGTAATCGTAGTGATTATTGCAGGTGCGCTGATAGCTTATTTTGCCACCCGGGACAACCAGCCCAAAGACTCGACCGCCAACAATGCGGGCAAATCAACGCCCGTAGCCAACGCTCCGGCCAGTTTTGCGCCGGCCGTCACCACCAACCAGCCCTTTGAAGCCAAGATCACCAGCAGCGGCGCCACCAGCACCCAAGCCACCATGGATTACGATGGGCAGGGTAGTGTCAGCTATGCCGCACAACAGGATGGCCAAACCTCTAAATTCATCTTTACCAACAAGGCCTACTACGTCTGTACGGGCAGCCAGTGTTTAAAGTATCCGGCCAGCCAATCGGCCAGCTCCAGCTTTAACCCCAACACCTACCAGTACGACGCCTCCAAGATCAACGCCCTTAAGAACGGCGTGGCTTACAAGGGTCAGCAGGCCTGCCCCAGCGGCAACGGCACTTGCCAGGTATGGAGCGGCAGCAGTCGCGGTACCACTTCCACGGTCTACATCAACGCCGCCAATTACCGTATCGATCGCGTCACCGCTAAGACCGATAACATTACCACTACTGTTACCTATCAGTACAAGAAGATCACCATCACGCCGCCGGCCAACGCCACCGCCGCGCCGTCAATTTAGTCTCTAGGAATTAAAAAGGGGGTAAGTGAGGCCG
>CAZWRI010000128.1:0-2940 GCA_964636115.1 uncultured Candidatus Saccharibacteria bacterium
CATGGTGTTATTTTACGCCACTTTTAGTTAGGGCTTACTCCTGTATCGTTACTGCTTCCCTTTCATGGCCGAATCTAGGAGATTATTTAGTATTGTCGATGATGAGTCATCCGAGCCTGCTCCATAATTTCTAGAGATATAGCCAGTTTCGCCGGCATCGAAAATTGTCATTGCTCCGTAAGCTATTAATGCGTCTTTTATTTCCTTATTGTCTGGAGCTTCAGTTAAATCGTTAATCACACTAAACACCGTTCCCCTATGCTCATTCACTATTTCTAGGTGTTTATGAGCTACATAGTTTCTATTTAGAATTTGAATAACATACAGACCAGCACCCAAAGCAGCCAATTTAACAATAGCTTTGAAGAGTTCAACCTTAGTAAAGGTGGATTCGTTGTGGCCAAATATTTCGTATAGCAAAAATGCTGCAAGAATTACATATGCAGTAACCGCAAAGGCCATCCATTTTAGCCAGCCCGCTGCGGCATTTTTGTGCTCCTCCGATCTTTTTATAAAAACTTTTCCGTAGCTAGACTCAACTTTCTGTGCGAGCGTTTTGTCTGCCTTATTCTTAATTTGCTCAACTTCCTCGGCGGTTTTCTTAATGGACTTACTCTGAGCCTTTGCTTCGGAAATTAGTTTAGCTATCTCCTGCCTGTTTGCGTCTATAGTTCCCTCATCCAAGGCTGCTTCAACGCGATTCAATCGTACTTTAGAGCTTACTATGTCGTCATAACGAGCTTGTCGTTCCTGGACCATATTCTTTATGAGGTTAGTCTCGTCATTCGGATTTCCGACATCTGGATTGAAGTTTTTCAATCGCTCAAGAGGCTCTAGCGTCTCTCTAATTGTGTTAAAAAACTCATCCGCCCGAGAAGTGGCCATACCAGAAAATGAATCAAGATGATCAAGTACGTACCTGAGATCGTTGAGAACCCTTCTGGTAAATGGTTCTATTTCAGGAAATTTGAATGAATCTTTATTTAAACGCAGTAAATCGTTAGGATTTACGCTAAGTAATTGCTCAATTCGATCAATAAGCTCTTGGTCCATAATCACCTCCCGAGAGCTTTAGTCTAAAGTTGGCTAACCAATTTATTGACTTTGACTCTCTCTTGTTGAGTAGTATCCCTACTCCTTAGCGTAACAGTATCGTCCTGTAGAGTATCAAAATCAATAGTTACGCAGTATGGGGTGCCGATTTCGTCCATTTTGCGGTAGTTTTTGCCGATGTTGCCGCTGTCCACCCACATGACGTTGCCCAGTTCGTCTTTGAGGGTTTGGTAGACTTCCCTGGCCTTTTTGGTGAGTTCCGGCTTGTTTTTGACCAGCGGCAGGACGGCCACTTTGATGGGCGCCAGGTCTGTGGGGAGTTTGAGGAAGACGCGCTGCTCGCCGCCCTGGGTGTCTATGGAATAAGCGGCGGCGAGCACAGCCAGGAAGGCGCGGTCCAGGCCAAAGGATGGCTCGATGACGTGTGGCAGGAACGGTTTGCTGCCGTCTTTGGGGCGGTATTCCAAGTTTTTGCCGCTGGCTTCCTGGTGGGCTTTAAGGTCGTAATCGCCCCGGTAAGCCAGGCCGCTGAGTTCGCGGCGGCCAAACGGAAAGTCGTATTCAAAGTCTATGGTGCGCTGGCTGTAGTGGGCGCGGTCTTCTTTGGGGACCTCTAGCTCGTGGACTTTTTTGGGATCCAGGCCGAGTTTTTTAAAGAAGCTTAAGCTGCCTTTGCGCCAGTCTTCAAAGGATTCTTCCCACTTTTTGGGATCTACAAAATACTCGAGTTCCATCTGTTCCAGCTCTCTTAGTCGGAAGAGCCATTCGCGCGGGCTGATTTCGTTCCGGAAAGCTTTGCCGATTTGGGCGATACCAAACGGCAGGTCCGGGCTGAAGGTATCCATCACGTTTTTGAAATTGACGAAGATGCCCTGGGCGGTTTCCGGGCGGAGGTAGCTGATGGACTCATCATCGGCCGCCGGGCCGATGTGGGTCTTGAACATCATGTTGAACTGCTTGGGTTTGCCCATGGTGCTGGTTTTGCCGCAGACCGGGCACTTATCGCCTTCTACGTGATCCGCGCGCAGTCTGGAATGGCAGTTAGAGCATTCGACTAAGGGATCGTTGAAGCCGGTAGCGTGGCCGCTAGCCTGCCAGACTTTTTGGTTCATTAAAATAGCGGCGTCCAGTGGGTACATATCGTCCCAGGCGGTGACAAAGCTGCTCCACCACAGGTTTTCTATGTTGTGCTTGAGCATTACGCCCAGCGGGCCGTAATCATAAACGCCGGCCAGGCCGCCGTAAATTTCGCTGCTGGGGAAAATAAAGCCCCGGCGCTTGGCCAAGGAAACAATATCGTCTAATTTAACATCGCTCATTTACCTATATCTTACACCAAACAACACCTTAGCCATAGAAGTTGATAAAAGAGGTCAAAAGTGGTAAAGTTTAGCCAGAAATCCGGTGGGTTTCACGGGAGTGGCGCCGTCCTGCCACCTGTCCTTTGGGAGGAACATTGGCCGCCGAGATAGCTTGGTGGTTTGCCGGAAGGTTGTTCAAGCGCTCGGTCTGGGTGATGGCCATAGTGCCGCTGCTGGACTGGATGATCGGCTTCAGCGATTACCTGACCGTGCTGTTCGCGGTGCTGGCCTGGCAGTTCTTGCTCTGCGCCCTCAGCTCGGGCGGCACAATCCTGGATTGCCACAAGCTGGCGGCCGAGAAGCGGGTGCAACTGAAGGAGGTCTGGGACGCGCTGATCGTGTTCCAGGTGGCGTCTTTTAACGCCCTCAAGAACATGTCCGCGGAGCAGATCCGCAACAGCCTGGAAAGCCGGCGCGGAATCGTGCCCGACGGAGGACTGCCGGGTGGCCGGGAAGGCTGAAGCGCGCTAGCGCTTCCCTTCCCGGCCCCCGGATTTTTTATAAACCGATTATTTTGATCAGAATT
>CAZWRI010000129.1:0-2773 GCA_964636115.1 uncultured Candidatus Saccharibacteria bacterium
GCACGGCCTGGGCGTCGTAATTGACGGCGATGAAATCAACACCCGACACACCGGCGTCGATCAGGCGGTTGAGGGCGCCGCCGCCGGCGCCGCCCACGCCAACGACTTTGATGCGGGCGAAGGTTTCGATGGCAGGATCCACTTGGGGCATAACTAAATGATTCTCCGTGAACTTATTATGTCTTCAATTATACCTAATTGCCCCGCGGTGATGCAATCACCGCGGGGCAAACCACGCCATTGAATAAAAAAGTTGTTACAAGGGCTTGCCTACATCAGTTATCAAGGCTTGCGGACACGCTTCAGCAAGCCCGCGAGCGTATTGTTGAATGAGTCTAAAAGGCCCGGCTGGGCTTCGAACGGCGCGCCACCCTGGTGCTGCGCCGGGCCTAATATCATGTCCAAAATCATAAGTCCCACGGCCGGGGCAAATCGTTGTTCATCCAGGCCGTCCACGACCTTTTTAATATGCTTCCAGCTGCCTACGCGCACCGGCAGCTGCATGAATTCGCGCGCGGCCTCCACCAGGCCCGGCAGCTTGGCGGTGCCGCCTACCAGAACGATGCCACCTGGCAGCTTGCGACTACGATGGATCCTTTTAAGTTCGCGATCCACGTACTCCAGGATTTCTTCTACCCTAGCCTCCACGATGATGCGTAACATCTCCGGATCAAATCGCAGAGTCTCCCCTTCCCGTACAAAGCTGATCTCCTTTTTGCCTGCCGGCAGCAGGCTGGCGTGCTTAAGTTTGATCATCTCGGCGATGTCCAACTCGGTCTTAAGCCCAATGGCCAGATCATTGGTGATGTGCGTGCCGCCCATGGGAATGACCGCGATGTGTTCTATCTCGCCGTCTTCTATGACCACTAGGTTGGTGGTAGCCGCACCGATGTCCACTACAGCTACGCCGGATTCCTTCTGCTTGCGGTCCAACACGGCCTCGGCGGCTGCCAAGGAGCTGACTGTCCGATGATGAGCTGCCAGTTCGGAGCGTTCCAACACGTGGTCTATGCTTTTAAGCGCCGGCGTGGACGCTACTAATATATGGGTGTCGACTTCCAGGCGCACGCCGTGCATACCCACCGGGTCCTTGATATTTTCCTGACCGTCCAAGCGATAGTTTTTGGCAAAAACCTGGATGATGTCTTTGTTGGGGGGCAGCTGGATAACCGTGGCCGCTTCTTCCACGCGCATGCGGTCGTCGTGAGTAATCTGGCGATCCGGGCTGCTTACGGCGATAACGCCTTTGCTGTTGATTCCCTGCACGTGGCTGCCGTTGATATTAATAGTAGCGCCACGGATCTGGCGGCCGCTCATGCGTTCGGCTTCCTGTACCGCCTTGATGACGGCGTCGGCAACTTCGTCCACGTGGGCCACGTTACCCTTGCGCATACCGCTGTTGTCGGCCGACGCAAAACCGATGATAGATGGAACGACGGCGTCGGCCGCCAGTTCGCCCACCACGCAGCGCACGGCGCTGCTACCGATATCAAGGCCTACGAAATACTGGAATTTATCTTCTGACATTAAAAGGTTTTTATGTTTTGATTATATACCTTGCCAGAAGTATACCGCTAGAGGTTAACTCTTTGCAATAGTTAGGCTTGAGTGAGGATCTCGGCGCCGTCTTCGGTAATCAACACTGTGTGCTCAAAGTTGGCGCTCAGGCTGCCGTCGGCCATGGCGATGGTTTGGCCGTCTTTGGCCTCCACTACCTGCCAATCGCCCAACGACGCCATAGGCTCGATGGCGATAGTCATGCCGGCGTGAAGCAGCGGTCCGGTACCGGCCACGCCGTAGTTAGGAATATTGGGGTTTTCGTGGATGTCGTCACCCACGCCGTGGCCTACCAGGTCACGGATGATTCCCAGATGGTGTTGCTCCAGGACTTTCTGGACGGCGGCGCCGATATCGCCCACCCGCGTACCGTCGCCCCTGATGGCGTCAATGCCGGCGTAAAGCGCCTTTTCGGTGCCGGCTAGCAGGCGTTTGACGTCGGCCGGCGGCTGGCCGCCGGCCACCACCGTCGTAGCCGTGTCTATGACTAAACCTTTATAGGCGGGCGTCAGGTCCAGTTTGACCACGTCGCCGTCTTTTAGTTCCTTACCAGTAGGCACGCCGTGGACTATGTTCTCGTTCACCGAAACACACATCACGTCCGGAAAACCACCGTAGCCTAAGACCATGACCTGCAGCCCGGCCTTGTCCATTAGTTGGGCGGCCTTTTTGGCTATGTCTTTGGGGGTTACGCCGGGCCGCACCATCAAGGAAAGTTCACTTAAAATCCGGGCGGTCCGGCGGCCACCCTCGCGCATGATGGCAATGTCAGCAGGCGTTTTTGGTCTCATTCGCCTACAAGTTTAATGCTTTTGCGATGTCGGCTTCAACCTGCTGGATACTTTGACCGGCGTCGACCTGGTGCACTTTGAGGCCATGGCTCTTAAGATAATCCAGGGCCGGAGCCACTTTGCGGTGATATTCCGCGAACCGCTGTTTTAAGACCGCTTTGTCTTCGTCGTCCACCCTATGGCGTTGCTCTAGCCGCTTTTCGGCGTCAGCCACCGAAATCACCAGATGCAGCATGGCGGTAAATCTGATTTCACCCTTGTTAACCTTGTCTATCCACCATTCGGCCTGCGGGATGGTACGGGGGTTGCCCTCTACCACGCACTCCTTACTAATCAAATCTAAACCCTTAAGCTCGTCCCACAGCAGTTTGAGCGTGGGCTTGTCCGGGATTATCTTGCCGGCCAGCATTTCCTGACGGTCCTTG